>JAPLIR010000001.1 GCA_026389015.1 Candidatus Dependentiae bacterium
TTAATGCTTGTTGGTTCTGTAGAAGATCCTGGCGAAGAACAAAAATTAGCGGGTTCTTTTCTGGTGAGCACATTGGTATACATGCCTGTTGCAATTCTACTGTTATCTTCTATATAGGTAATGGCAGTTTTTGCTTGCGCGTTTGAACGTTGCGAACAATCAAAAACAGACATAAATCCTTTGCCGATGGTATCGCGAAGCCCCTCTTCGTAGACAGTTTCTTTAAAAAAGGTACCCGCTTTTAGCGCGGTTGATTTTATACTCTCGCCTAGAGACACAAAGCTATCTTTCATAATTTTGCCAAAATCTTCAAAGCCACCTTTTATAGTGTCGCCCAAATCTTCCCAGTCGCTTGCGGAAAAGGGATTCCATGCCGATAGAGGCGTGAAAATTCCTAATGGACTTGCACAGGCAATTATCAGTGTTAGAATCAGTGCTTTGTTTTTCATGATTTTCATATTTCTTTCCTAATATGCTGCTAAAGCAGAAGCTACAAAGTTTGTTAGTGCATTAAAGGCATTACCTCCCATAGCAAGAGAACCATTAGACCCAGTATTGGGTAAATCTGAATATTGAAGATTTGCCTGCAAAACAATCTGTGCGCTTGGTATAATTGGATACTTAATGAATTGTTGCAAGTAATAAACTAATGCAGAAGCACCACCAGGTTTAAATGAGATTGCATTGCCAGGATTTTGGGCGACAGAAATGGCTATTTTTGCACCAGCCACGGCTTGGTCTCGAGCTGCTAATTGAGCTGTTGATAGGGGTGGTGTTACAAAATCTGTTAATCTATAAAACGTATCGTCTAAAAAGCCTGCAGAAAGAAATCCTTGAGGTCCCGCATTAGTAAGGTCTGATACTTGAAGGTTTACATACAATGCATTTTGTGCGTTTGCTACGGTAGGATCATTAATAAATTGTTGTAAAGCTGCTGCCATTTGTGTAGCACCATTAGGTTTAAAAAAAATATAATAGCCAGGATTTTGGGCTGCTGCAAGGGCTGTTTTTGCTGAAGCGACAAATTGAGACGCTTGTGATATTCGTGTTGCTAATATAGCTTGTTCGGCAGCAGCTTTTTCAGCGGCAGCTGCCACTTGAGGTCTCGCTTGTTGTAAGGCATCTTGCTGCGTTGCTATGGGGTAAGTATTTACAAAGGTGGTTAATGGAACAAAAGCGTCAATGCCTCCCACACCAAGAAAACCTTGAGTTGGACTGTTAGTAGGATGAGATCCTGCAGTGTTTTCCAACAAAATAATTTGAGCGTTAACAAGTGTCTGAGAATTCACAAATTGTTGTAAAGCATTTGCTAGTTGTGTAGACCAACCAATCTTGAAGAAAAGTCCATTGCCTGGGTTGATTGCTTGAGTAAGAGCTCTTTGTGCAGCAATTTTTGCTTGCTCGGTAGCTTGAGTTTGTTCATTGCGGGTTTGTTGTATAGCCGCCAGTTCAGCAGCGACTTTATCAGCAGCGGCAGCTGCCAGTGGAGTCGCCATTTTCATAGCAGATTGTTGGATGTCCAGTGGTTGAAAATGTATAAAATCAGTTATAACCTTAAAGACATCGCCGGTGTTACTGGTACCAAGAAAGCCATTTGGACCAGTCTTGGTTAAGTCTGACCCTGCAGTATTTACGAGTAAGACAGTTTGTGCATAACCTACGTTAGCAGGGGTATCAATAAATTGTTGTAAAGTATTGGCCATTTGGGCAGCCCAACCAGGCTTTAAAAGATTGTTATTACGAGCGTCAGGGATTGCTTTAAGCGCTGCTTGTGCAGCAATTTTGGCTTGCGCAGCTTTTTTGTCAGTTTCCTCATAGTAAGCTTTATCAGCGGCAGCCTTTTCGGCAGCGATTTTATCAGCAGCTGCTTTCTCGGCTGCAGCTTTCTGGGCGGCGACTTTATCAGTAGCGGCCTTATCAGCAGCAGCTTTTTCTTGAGCAGTTTTTTCAGCTGCGTCAGCTGCGGCTTTATTTGCAGCATCTATTATAGCCTGATCACATGCTTTATAGCGACTTTGAATTTGACTTATTTTTGTCCGTAACGTATCGAATTCTGCACTGAGCTGGTCGTACCACATTTTTAGATCTACAGGCCAACTGGTTCCTTTTAATTGCACGTTTTTGGGTATTGTATTTTGAATGAATAGGGCGAAAGTTAAGTTTTTCAATGTTTTTGATAGGCCAATTGCATCTGAGCATGACGTTTGGTTTATCATAACGTTAACCCAATTGTTCATGTTATCTATCTGGGCTTTAAAATTTATAAGATCGCTTCCTAGATCACCGTTTGGAAGCATCCATATACCAGCATTTTTAAAAACATTTACTACGTTATTTGCTCCTCGTTCGACTGCTAACTGAAAGGCTGTTTTTCCATTTGTGTCAACAACAAGAGGGTCTGCTCCGTGCATCAAATAGAGTCCTGTAAATTCTGGGCGATTATCAAGAGATGCACGCATAAGTGGCGTATACCCTTGATAGAATGAATTGATATCAGCTCCTTGGGGTAGTAATTCTTGAATTTTTTGTAAATCGTAAGGATATTGTTTGGTTGCTATACCCAATTGTTCATTGAGTTTGTCTTGGAGTTCCTTTTGCTGGCTATTAGGCAGTACTGTTGCGTTAGGAATGCTTTTGACAAGACAAATTTGGTAGTCCATTTTATCTTGTGTTATTTTTGAGCTATCATCGAGATTTTTTGGATCTCGCATTGGCATATTAGGGCAGAACGGTGCTGTAGCAGGTGCTTGAATGTCCCAGGTAGCGTTGCCAAACCATTGTTGTAGGCCAAGAGGTTGAATACTGTTATCTTTTGCGCCATATATTCCTGGAAAATAAAGCCAGCCCATCGTGTTTTTGTCAAAGCGTTTATCTGCTACCGGATATAATCTTACAAGATTGTTGGGCATCCATTTGAACCCTTGGTTGGTAATATCGTTGGCCATGCCAAACATGCGTACATAGGTACCTGCTTTTGGATAAAAGCGATGGTTATAACGCGCTGCGTAAGCGACAGGGTGTGTGCCACTTTTTTCAACATCTTTATCGTTCCATGCAAGCCAAGTGCCATCTTTGGTGTCGTTTGAA
>JAPLIR010000002.1 GCA_026389015.1 Candidatus Dependentiae bacterium
ACCATTTTAGAAAAATATTTTACGTGCAATTAATTCCTGAATATGCACTACTAGCATTATTATTTCTCATAGCTATTATAGCCAACACTTACCTGCACCAAGAATCACCACTCACCCCATTCATGCTCATAGTGATAGGGTTGCTTATATTTTTTGAAGGCATAAAAAAAACAATGCGCATGCTTTTACAACTTGCTTGCCTTAATCATAAAACCGCTCTCATAGAAATGACCAGCATTGTAACCTATACCAGTCTAGTCTGGATTGGTTACTTTCTCGGATACCCCATTGGGCTTTCTCTTGTTTTTATTCCAATGCTTGCGGTATCAGCACTGAGCAGTTTGGCTCTTTGCGTATGCGCACACGATTACTACACAACGCTGCCCGATAATTCCAATGCGCGCGAACTTCCTGATGCAACCATGCAATGGCGCATATTACGAAGTCGATGGTTCAATTTTTTAAACCAAGCAAGTCATATGTTTTTTTCGAGCAATTTTTTAGTTCCATTCTTTGCCCTATCATTTGGCTTCAATCAAGCAGGCATTTTTAAATTAATGTCTTCAATCGTCCATTGCATTACAGTCATTTTACAAAAATCTTTTGGCATTTCAAGTAGTATTTTGCTGTCGCATCTCAAAGAAACTTCTGTCGCCGATAAACAAAGCGCCTTCCTTTTTATCAGCAACCACCTCAATCAAGTATTGTACGGCATCATTATATTTTTTGTTATTAACTACGGCACCATCATGCACATAAACTCAATCGCCAACACCGGACCAGCTTGGACTTTGGCTTATTTGTTTTTTATCATTAGTTTTTCGGAGAACTTTTTTATTGCGTATGAAAAGTTTTTTATTGCACACGAAAAATCAGATCATCTCTTTATATTTAATCTCATCATCATCAGTCTCTTGTCGATCATTATTTTTCATGCCGCTCTTTTTTCGCAACTCACGTTATTGATTACTATTATTGCCGTTCGCATTATTGCGTTCATGTGCATTGGCGCAATTTCATTTCGTCAATGGCAAATAAAGCCGGCGTTCGGTTTTCAATCAAAATATCTCATCGGCTCACTCATTATTTCAATCGCTTTTTTCATACTCGCTCAATAATGCGCTTCAATCGATCTATCGGGCAGCGATTGCATATATTAACGACAATCAACTATTCTTTGGATCCCAATAAAATCTATTGATACAAAAAAATAAAAGCGAGTGATAGAAATTTGAAGCCATGTTTCAAAAACAAACAAATAAACTCATCGTTTTAAATTTTAATGCGCCAATAAATAAAATTTTCTTACAGACAGATAATTTCATTTGCGTAACTTGCCATGACTAAAAAATGAATATACGCTGTAGATGATGTGTTATAAACAACCCTTTAAAAAAATCTGGGAGCATGAAACCAATATGAACATTACCAAAGTAATTATTCCAGCAGCAGGACTCGGGACCAGATTTTTACCCTACACAAAAACAATCCCTAAAGAAATGCTACCTCTTGGCAACAAGCCAGCAATCCAACACATCATCGAAGAAGGAATACAATCTCATCTCAAAGATTTTTTCATTATCATCAGCAAAGAAAAAAAAGAACTTCGCCATTATTTCGAACCAAACACAGCACTCGAGGCAACTCTTGAATCCCAAGGAAAGCTTGGATTACTCGATAGCATTAAAACTATTAATCAAAATTCTTCTCTTTATTACATTGAGCAACCAAAACCTCTTGGACTTGGCCACGCCATTATGATGGCCCACGAACAGATCGGCTCAGAATATTTTGGCATCATGCTGCCGGATGACATTATGTTATCCCAAGATCCTGGGATTGGGCAACTCATGAATATTGCCCGCAAAGAAAAGGCCAGCGTAATCGCCGTCCAAGAAGTTCCTCACCATGCAGTTTCATCGTATGGTATTGTAGCCATTAAAGAACAAATCAATGCCGATATTTTTGAAGTTAAATCTATGGTTGAAAAACCGCACCCAGATGATGCGCCATCAACATTAGCTGTCATTGGCCGCTATGTACTTTCTCCAACTATTTTTACTTCTCTACAAACACTTGCACAAAATCACACACGCGGCGAACTGCAACTCACTGATGCAATCGCTCACATGATGCGCAACCATAACGAAAAAGTATATGCCTATAAAATCAAGGGCACTCGTCATGACATTGGTAATCCCAAAGGGTGGATCGCTGCGATTAATGATATCGCCACACGCGAATCGGTTATTTAAAATTTTAAGGATACGCCAATTCAGTCGTTCTCAAAAAAACATCGACATATTCAATCGAAGACAAAAGATAAAGCGATGCCGCAATAAAAATATAGATGAATGTATATCGGGCCAATAGGAGTATAAATAAGACAATTTTAACATAAGAGTCATGGAAATAATTCATTAAGAATTATTTCCATGCTAATAAATAAAATTTTTTGTTCATTTATTTTTTCTTGCTGGTAACAAAACCAAGATTCATCAACGCAACAAGATCCTTTTCATGAGCTAGCACGGCTAACTGAACCGGCGTAAATCCATTTTTATTTTTAATATTAATATTGGATTTTTTGCTTAATAAGGCCATTGCGGCTTCTTTGCGTAATTCTTTATACGAGTTAGGATCAGTTTTACCAACCGCATCAATTCTAAAAATATAATGTAACGGCGTATCGCCATCAGCATTCTGTATGTTAACATCGATACCAGGTTGATCAACTAAAAACTTCACCATATCAACATTCTGAAACAAGAGTGCCAAATGCAGTGAGCTGTTTTGAGTCTCGTCATAAACACGCGCATTAATATCTGCGCGTTTTTTTAATAATTTCAAGGCAAATTCTTTATCGCCACGAATGATTGCCAACATAAAAGGGGTCAATCCCATAACGTCGCGCGCTTTTACGTCGTCAATACTACCATCAGCTCTTAAACCCAATAGCACTTTTTTATTATTAAAAACACCTGCCAAATCAGTTTTGCCAAGGTAAATAGCTAATTGCTGAGGCGTCAAACCCCTATTATTCTTAATCTCAAAATTAATTAATGAACCGAACTCTTTTTGCAATCTTTCAACCCACTGACCCTCGTTGTTATATACGTTTAAATGTAACATCGTATCACCATTATTGGTTTGCGCATTAACGTTGCCACCACGCTTAATTAACATGCCGAGCAATAGAGCTCGATGATCAACGTTTACTGGAATCGACACTTTATGAATTGCTGTATCACCATTATAATTGGGTATTCGCACATTTGCGCCATTTCTAATCAGAAGTTTTGCAATTTCAAAATTTGGATCAAAATTACTGTCAAATATTGCAGCATGCAAGGCAGTATTGCCAGAAATCATATTCAGTGTCTGATCAAAGTTTTTTGATTGAGCGTCTAAGAACTCACGTCTTCCAATGATCTCTTTGACAGTGCCAACGTCACCCATAACGGCTGCCTTAATAAGTGGTGTGTATCCAAAATCGTCATATATGGCATCTTGCGTTGCATCAACCATCATCGCAATATTGATTTCGCCGCTCCGACGACATACCAAACCTATTAACAAGAGACATGCTGAAATCAGTAATGCCTTTATACCAAGAGACAGCAAGAGTATTTTTTTACTATTCATATACATAATCCATTTCACCTAAAAAAAATCCCACATTTTGTTATACCTTCAAGGTACCATGTGGGGATTTTGCTTAGCAAGCATTTGCATGCAATAGATAATTGACTAGTGACGAACCATACATTAAAAAAGGCCCCGCCTTATAGTTTCACCTACAAGGCAGGGCGCTTTTTGGTTAATAATTTATTTTCTTATTTTTTCTTATTTTTTTCCACAAGTACAAGGAGCTCCTGCGCCACCACCTGCCGCAAAACCATTATTAATTCTACATGATTGGCAATCGCCAGAATTTTGACTCATCGCATCCCTCATTGCCTTCACTAAGTCAGTACGACCTATTTTTGCGGCAACTTGAAGTGCTGTCAATCCAGAACTATCTAGTGCATCTGCTTGAGCTCCTGCGTATATCATCACCTGAGCCTTTGGAATTGAAAGATTGCCATCTCGAACCGCCTTCATGAGTACATCATTTTTTTGAAACATCTGACTTGTTATATGACGCTCTAGACAAGAACACTGTTTCGAATAAGGATTAATACAATTTCCATAATGACCATGACCGACAACATTCATTTTTTCTATTTTTTGTTGTGCTACTGCACTATCTGATTGCTCTGAGTTAGCCAGAAATTCTTGGTCAACATTTTTTGTCATTAAAGATGCTACAGCTAGGAATCTTACCTTTTTTTCATTTTTCTTTTTATCTTTATTATCTTTGTCGTGTGCAGATTTTATTGCATCCGCAAGCTTTGACATCGAATCTTCAAAATTATTACATATATCAAGCGCTGGCTCAGCCCGCAAAAAACATTCCTCAAAGGTAGGTGCTTCACGAAGCCCACATATCACTTTTTCTATTTGGGTATGAGCAATGGTCAATTCCTTGAGACAACTTTCTACTGCAGGTTCTTGCAAAATATTAGGTGACTTTTTGTTTAATAGTATATTAAATGCCTCATATTTTTGCGCTATCTCTTCTATTCTTTTTTGGGCCGCATCAATACATTCTTTTTGCTTTTCTTGTTGAGCCGCTTGTTTTTTTTGCTGCCTTACTTGATCGACAAAAGCCTTCTCTAAGTTTTCAATCGATTGCTTATAGTTCTCACATTCTCCAGATACAAAAACAGATCTTTTTTTCTCTAAATCATCAATGATACCCAAAGACCCATCTTGATTTCTTTCATAATCCGATCGGCATTTTTCAACCGCGATGTTAAATTCTTTGTATTGTGAGCAGTATTGACTTGATGCCTTATTCCACGCATCTGCAAATACTTGAACTTCAGGAAATTGCAACATTGAAGGCGCTGTTTCATCATAAAGTTTTTGTAACCGTTCGGCTCGCTGCATTAAACCATGTATAACGCGATCAACGTCTTTTTGTACCATTTCAATACGCACTAATTGCCTGTCGCACGCTTGGACAGCCATAATTACTTCTTTTAATTTCTGTCCTGCTTGAACACATAGCTTATATGCCTTATCGCAAGCCAATGAACTTACTAATACCTCTCTTACAAACTTCTCATTGCCGATATTTTTCATAGCAGAACAAAAAGAAGCATCATAAACAATCCTTGCTGATTGCATGCGCTCAATTAAAAGACTAAATTCATCTGCAGTATCTTTTACAGTCAACGATTGCAGAATGCGAGCATCCGTTTTTGCATATATTGATTGTAATTCACTATTAAAAAGCGATAAGGTCTTTACAGATTTATTGACCATATCCTGCGTCCGAACAAGACGCTGATCATCAGATTGCACTATGTTTTTAACATCTTTTTTCTCGCCTTTATCCATGGCCTCCATAAATGCAGGCATACCCACGATTCCAACTAAAATTATTAATAGTGCATTACGTTTCTTCATAAAAACTTCCTCATTCTTTAATTTAGTTACTTATTTTACACGAACAAGGAGCGCCAGCAGCAGCCGCCTTGCCTTGACAAGCCAAACATGCTTGATGAGAATTAGTATCGCTTATTGCGCCATTCACATTATTTTTCCAGAGCAATAATGCATCAATCGCATCCTTACGACGAAATTCACGAGCAAAATCTAATGCTGTAAAGTTGGAGTGCGCTTTAGAAAAATCTGTATATCTGCCAGTATGTATTCTTGTATCTTGTGGAATTTTGATATCGAGACGAGCGCCTCCTCTACATAAAACTTCAATTACCTTGGCATGATCATTTCTTGCTGCCCTCATTAATGCTGTATCTCCCAGATCATCTTGCTCGTCAACAGAAGCTTTTGCTTTCAATAACATATCAACTGCTTTATCTTGTCCAAACATTGCAGCTGTATGAAGAGCCGTGCTAGCGTTTTTATCTTTTAGCGTAGGATCAGCCTTTGCTCTCAGCAAGACATCTACAACTTTATCACTATTGTCATGTATGCAAGCCCTTTGCAACGCTGTGTTTCCATAATTACCCTGTATATTAACATTTATACCAGCCTTAATTAATCTTATAACTTCACGAATATCATGCCCCTCAGCAGGACCAAATAATGCAGTATTCCCATTCGCATCAAGCTTATTAATAAGCTCGGCACAATCTAATACACGTACTGCCTCTTTATGGCCAAAACCAATCGCAATCTCTTTTGGCGTGTAGCCGTCGCTATTTTTTACATCACTATTAGCGCCAAAATATAATAATAGCCTTACCATCTGACTATCGCCATAGTAAGCGGCAAGTGATAGTGCTGCACCATTTCTATTTACCACGTTAATATGAGCGCCAAGATTCAATAATATTTTCACCATTTCACTATTACCAAGGGAAACTGCAATTAACAATGGGGTATCACCAAAAATATTCCTACAATTTACATTGCATCCATTTTTGATTTTATTTTTGACCTCATCTACCTCACCCGATAGAACATTTCTACATAAACTTTCTTCTTGCAAGATAGTTGAACAACGTTCTCTTACTATATTCAAGCCATCGCATTCATTAGAAACAGAGTTTGGTGATGTCGTATTTAAAGCTTTTAAATCAGAAACCTTGTGATCATTGGACATTTTCAATAACTCAACAGCTTTACAATCAGAAAGAGTTTCTTGAGAACTAGAACCTATAGCATTTCCCATGCACCTTTGCTTAACTTCTTTGTCCTCGGCACAATCCAATAAACGCATTGCGTTTTTATGCCCCAAACGCATAGCGATCTCTTTTGGCGCATAGCCGTTGCTATTTTTCACATTACTATTAGCACCTAGAGTCACTAGTAACTTTATCATCTGACTATCGCGATGGCGAGCAGCAATTGACAGCAAGGTATCACCTAAAATATTTTTACCGTTCACATTACAACCATGTTTTATTTGTTTTTTGACGCTATCCCTATCGCCTAGGAAAACGCTCTTACATAAATGCTCTGTTTTCAACATATTCAAAAGCCCATGACATTCATTAGGAACATAGTCAATTGCCTTACGACCTTTCTTATCCTGACTATCAATATCAGCACCATCTAAAATTAACTGTTTAACTTGTTTTATGTCATTAGCCTTTGCAGCCAACATAAGTGGCGTCACTGCTGAATCAGATTTTTTAGTGCCAGAAGACATGCCCATCGACTGTGTGCAAAGGGGTAAAAAAAGTAAACCAGCGAATAATAAAAATTTATTGAATATCTTCATAAATAACTCCAAAAATATATAGAAATGTTCTTATACTAAATAAAAAATTTATTTCTTAATTCTTCTTGTTTTTGCCACATACACATGAACCACC
>JAPLIR010000003.1 GCA_026389015.1 Candidatus Dependentiae bacterium
ATGCGAGGTTACTTTAAGCGGTATGCGTATTGCAGAAAATGAGGTGCGTGATCATTTTAGTGTGTTGCTTAATATATTGAATGAATCGGACGATCAGGTCGATTTTGTACTTGCTAATAATATGCGATTTTATCATATCAAGCGGCTTACAAAGACTGTCGATATATTGTTAAAATATCATCTATCTCCTGCAAATACAGCCATGGTTTGTGATTTTACGCAGGTTCCATTTAAGCATGAAAGAATTCAGGCATGCGTGAGAAAAGTAAAAGAGATGCAAAATTATAAGCCGATATTTTTTTTATGGCAGCATGATTTTGTATCATACAGGGGAATTAATGACGTACTGTTTTTACAGGAATTTATAACGTTGCTCTTGTTAATTGGTCGGTCGAGTTGTCATTCGAATATGAAAAAAATGCCGACCGCAAAAGAGGTTATTACTTTATATAATGCCATAGCTGCTTTGCCTATTCCCGAATTGCTTAATTCACTTGATGCGATTGTTGATCAACTTACAGAGCTCCTTGATGGTTATGAACTTGATGCGGCCATGAGTTGGAAATCTTGGTTATCCAAATATTGGTGGGTCCCACCGGTTGTTGTTGCATCATGCATAGTGAACTTTTTTTTGCAAAAAGGTTTGCCAGCTGATAATACGGTGAATTTAGATTTTTAATGTTGTTTGTGATGGGTATTTTCTATTCATTTTAAAATGAATTTTTTTGTGCTATCCTCACACATTGAGTATGAGCTTTTTCTAAGGATAAAGTTTCCCTTTTAAGAGAGGGTGGCTATGTTTGTTCTTGGCGAAAAAGTTGTTTATGCCGGTCACGGTGTTGCAAAAATCAGTCGTGTTGTTGAAAAAAAAGTAGCTGGTGCAACAGCAAATTTTTTTGAATTAAAATTTGTTAATAAAGATATGACTATTTTGGTGCCAACTAATAATTTAGATGCTGTTGGTGTCCGTCGGTTGAGCTCTCGTGAAAAAATAAATGATATTTTTGCGATTCTTTCTCAACCATTGCAAAGTGTATCGCATGATTTAGTGATCAGTAATAATTGGAATAAAAGAAATAAAGATTATCAATGCAGACTCAGAAGCGGTAATCTGAGCGAAATATGCATGATTTACAGAGATCTTAAATGTATGGCCGCGCAAAAAGAACTGTCTTTTGGCGAAAAGGGTTTATTAGTTCAGACTGAAGCATTGCTTGTTGAAGAAATAGCCATTGTTGAAAACATGCAGGAAGATATGGCAATGGAGCAATTAAGGTCGTTAGTAAATGCTCGGCATTATAAACAACCGGAGATTATGACTACATTATAATAAGGTTTGAGTACTGAAAAAAATAACAAAGAAAAAGGGTTTGAGTATATCAAGCCCTTTTTCTTATCAAGACAGGTATTATGAAATTAAAACAACCATATATGTTTATTATTTATGGCCCAACTGCGGTTGGTAAGACTGATTTTGCGCTGAACATTGCGCAAAAAGTTCCTGCTGAAATTGTTAATCTTGATATGGGGCAGTTTTATACGGCTCTTTCTATTGGTACTGCCAAGCCCGATTGGCGATCGATGCCAGTTCCTCACCATCTTTTTGATGTCGTAGATGAAGCGCGCAATTTTACGGTGGCCGAATATAGGGCAAAACTTTTTACAACATTGCACGATATTTGGCAACGAGGCAATCTGCCGATTCTAGTCGGTGGTTCTGGGTTTTATCTTAAGTCTATTTTTTATCCACCCGTTTCGCCTATTCCTATTGACCATAGTCGGTATGATACGTTACCGGTTGATCAAGCATGGCGCATGTTGCATGAGGTTGACCCTGATCGCGCTGCTGCCATTAATCCGAATGACGCCTACCGCATTAAGCGTGCGTTAGCAATTTGGCATGCGACTGGACAAAAGCCTTCCGAACAGGCACCGATATACGAACCGCCTTGTCCATTTTTATTAGTATCATTACTCAGAGAGCGTCATGAGTTGTATGCAAAGATAGATGCACGCGTTCATGAAATGCTCAGGGCTGGGTGGGTTGAGGAAGTTACTGCATTACGTGGTACGCCATGGGAGCAATTTTTGCGATCAAAAAAAATAATTGGTTACGATGATTTGCTGCACTATCTTGACGGTGAGCATTCTGAACAAGCGTTAAAACTTGTTGTGCATACGATTCAACAAAAGACGCGTAACTATGCAAAACGACAGCTTACTTTTTGGCGTATGCTTGATCGTACCTTGCAAAAAGCTTTACAGGCAGAAGGTATTCATGCTATCCCGCCATCGGAAATAGTGTCGATTAACTTGACTTTATTTGACGTTGATTTATATATAGAGCAGTTGTCAGACAGATTAATGACGTTATTTGAATAAAGAAGGGATGCATTGTGTTTGAAAAAAATGAAGGACTTTTTGTGCGTAACAGACATGTAAGCATGATTGTTTCTGGCGTTTTATTATTTAATTTTATGCTATTTGTTGGCGGTTATTTTTTGGGGCAAAGAAATTCTGTCACGGCATTCACCAATAAGATTGATCAAGAATCATTTAGTGATCAGATTTACTCTTCTTTGTGTTCTTTGTGCGATAGTGGAGACACCGAAGAAAGTAGTGAGGATGAAGAAAATGGCGCATCATCCGTAGCGTCTCTTGATCCTGCACAAGCAGAAGTGAAATCTGCAAATAATGATACACAAGATGTAACCGTTGGGTCAGCATTAGAACCTGTATCAGTTGTGCAATCTGCATTAGCTGATAATAACGATAACGTTGATGATGTAAGTGATGATAAAGACGCAACGCCAAGTGCGGAATATTATGCACAGCTTGCTGGTTTTGGTACAGAGCATGCAGCAGAGCAATTTGCTCAACGATTAGCGCGTAAAGAGGTTTCTGTTGTGGTCAAAAAACGCCAAAGCAGAACATCGCGTGGTAAATTCGTTGCATGGTATCAAGTCATGACTGAAAAGTTCGATGATAAATCAGAGCTTGATTCTTTGGTCAAAAAACTTGAACAAGAAGAAAAATTAAAAGATGTTCGTATTATAACGTGTTAATTAATTATTGTTTTATTCTATAGGCAGTAGCAGAAGAAAGGCACTCCACATGATCATGGCGATACGCAGAAGCTTTAAAAGCAAAGCTTACAAGATTATTTTATGGATCGTAATTTTAGCAATGGCGGGTATTTTTACTTTACCAGAGCTTTTCAAGATGGGCAGAACGGCTTCGTGGATTGCAAAAATTAATAAACAAAAAATTTCTCCCTCTGATTTTATGCGCAAAGCAACAATGCACCAACAGTATATGGCTATTTTTCGTGAAAAGTATGGCCAATCAGCTGATTTGATTTTGCAATCAATGGGTATCAATCTTGATCCTCAAGTATTTGCTTTTGATGCTGTTGTTCAAGAAGCATTGTTGAACCAAGCAGCTCAAAAAATCGGCATAGTTATCAGTCCAGAGTATGTTGAAGAAAAGTTAGCTAACCCACTTTTTGTACGGCAAGAGCTTTCAGATTTGATTC
>JAPLIR010000004.1 GCA_026389015.1 Candidatus Dependentiae bacterium
ATCAAAACGTGTGATCGTGTTCTGGCATTTTCGCAAAAACAAGAAGATCTTACCGATAAGCCAAAGCCCAAGGATTTTAATGCGATAGGTCAGACCAACATTGGTGTAAAATGGGGCAATACTTTTTATATAGCAGCAGAAAAAAATGGTCAGCTGAGAGGGTATAGCTGGGCAGGGTGGAAGGCTGCAAAGCCAGCATTTGATTTGGCAGAAAAGACGGCAACAAGTGTGAAAGAAGCGATTACGGGACCTGTTAAAAATTTCATACAAGGTCACTATAAAAGAATTAACGAAAATCCCTATAAAGACAAAGTAGCCAAAGTCCGTCAAGGGAATGATTTGAATCCGGATGAGAAAGCATATCGTGCAAAACGAGCACCCATAGTGCAAAAAACTTTAGAGTCCTTATTAGGTGTTTCTATGCAGCAACCGCTTAATATTGCGGTAATAGAAAGTGGTGGGGGTTACCGTGCCATGACTTGTTCGGCGGGAGGACATGAAGGATTGGCGGCTATTGGTTTGATGGATGGTATTACCTACTTAGTTGGACTTTCCGGGTCTACGTGGTCGATTGGCGTATGGACGTTGAGTGAGTTGCCTATCGATAAGTTTAAAGATTATCTCATTAAAGGCATGGAGCGTGGTTTGGCAACACTGGATGGTTATGATATTAAAAAAATTAATAATCATTTGTTGGTCAAGGCTGCTTTGGATCAACCATTAACGTTGGTAGATATATATGGCAGCTTGTTAGCCACGGCACTCTTGGAAAAATTTGGTGGCAAAAGACTGAGAGTAGGTTTGTCAGAACAAGCTCAGATAATAGCAGATGGCAGCAGGCCGTATCCTATTTATACCGCGGTGCGTGGAGATGATCCAAAAGGCGATGGGCTTTCGTCAGATTGGTATGAGTTCACGCCGCATGAAGTTGGCGCTTCATGGTTTGGAAAAAAAGGAATGTATATACCAAGCGCCGCTTTTGATAGCCAGTTTAATGATGGAGAATCAAAATATTTTGCAGTGCCACAAAGTTTTGGCTATCTAATGGGTACCTTTGGTTCAGCGTTTGCAGCATCCTTTGCTCAAATTGTCGACACGCTAAAAAGCCAAGCTCCCAGCAAAAATGCATCAAATAAAGCATTTGAGGAAGATGTTGAAGGCAGTGATATATCAGAAAAAACAGTGGAAGAAAGTAACATCGTCTTAGATGCAATACTGGATAGAATTGGTAATGAGCGTATTACTTCTGCGGTGGTACATAATTTCACCAAGGGCATGCAGGACAGTCAACTGCAGCATCAAGAGTATCTAAAATTAGTTGATGCCGGACTTGCTTTTAACTTGCCATTTCCGCCTGTGGGTGATGATCGTCGTCCAATGGATGTAATAATGATACTTGATGCTTCAGAAGATGTTCCTAAAGGGCTGAGAAAAACTGCGCAGTACGCCAAAGATAGAGGATTAAAATTTCCATCGATTGATGTTAATGATTCTGAACTATTAAAACATGCCGTGACGGTGTTTAAAGATGCAAATGACCGAACAATTCCTGTCGTGATTTATATGCCACGAGTTAAGGATGAAGCGTTATTAGATGGAGCGATACAGAGTGGCCAATTTAAAGAACAGGTTGTATTATTAAAAGATTTTGACATTGAGCAGTGTGTGAGTAAAGGCTTCTGTAATACGTTTAATTTTAATTACAAAAAAGATGAAATTGAGAAATTGTTTGCATTATTCGCCTTTAACGTTCGCGCGAGTAAAGATACCATTTTGGATGCGTTGAAGTGGAAGGCGGGTCAATTGAATCCGAAGTCAGTGGTTAATCAATCTAATGTTAGTGTCAACGCAGATAGTGATAAAGCTCAAGGTGCTGCAGTTTCAGCAGCGCAGCAAGCCCTTTCGGCGGCGCAAAATCCTGGCAATGAAGTTTTCTTTAATGCTGGCGGTGCGTCTAAGATGGCCCATGCTTTACAGCAATTTATCAATTCCCCTACGGTAGCTCAAGCACGGATTGTGCTTGATGCAAATCTTACAGCTTCTGATAAAGGTAATGCCGGGCCAGCTGGATTTCTTGCTGTAGGAGGCGTAGGTGATGCTTTAGCGCTTGTAACTGAGTATGTAAAGTCGCATATTGTATTATCATCAGCTCAATTAGCGGCTCAAGGCGCGGCAATCGCAGCAGCAAAGACAGCCCTTGCGGCAGCGCAAAATTCTGGCAATGGAGTTTTCTTCAAGTTTGGGGGGGCTTCTCAGTTGGTAAATGCTTTACAGCAATTTATTACTAACCCTACGGTAGCTAACGGACAGGCCGTTTTGGACGCCAATAGTGCGGGGTCGGAGAATGCTGCGACGGGGAGCGCTAAAGGTTTTCTTGGTGTAAACGGTGTTGGTGGCTTTGATGAATTAACAGCCTATGTGCAAGCAAAATAGCAAACTAATGCATACGTAGGAGAGTTTTGATGCACAGTAGTATTGCTAAATTAACCGGATTAATGCAGCGAACATTGCAAAATAGATTGCGCGCATTCCAACACAATCCGTATAAAGATCAAATTGCTTATGTCAGGGTTGGTAATGAGTTACATCCAGGTGAACGGGTTTTTCGTGAGAAACGTTTGCTCCACGTTAAAAGTGCACTTGAAAAACTGTTGGATAAGTCTTTGGATTTACAATCCGTGCCGACAATAGCATTGGTTGAAAGTGGTGGCGGGTTTCGATCATTAATGAGTACCACCGGCTGGCATGTTGGTTTAGTTAAATCTGGGCTTATGGATGCGGTGACGTATATGGTCAGCTCTTCTGGTTCAGCTATTTCAACAGCATTGTGGTTCTCGCACAATGTATCTATAGAGCAGTTTAAGGAACGACTTATTTTTACTACACAATATAGAGCATTTTGGTCGTTAGGCAGTATGCATGATTTATTGTTATGGTCAAAGGCATTGGTCGCCAAGAAGTTATGTAACCAAAAGACTACGCTTATTGATTGGTGGAGTTATTTAGGTATGAATTGGACTATGAAAGATTTTGGCAATGATAGACATAGAGTTTATTTATCTGAACAAGCTAAAATAGTTGAGCAAGGTTATCTTCCATTTCCTATTTATACAGCTTTATGTACAAGTACGAAAAACATGTATGAATTTACTCCTTACGAAATAGGGTCGTCGCAGCTTGGGATGTATGTGCCGAGTTGGGCTTATGGTAGAGCTTTTCAGGATGGAGTTTCCATAGATTATGCACCGGAACAAAGTTTGGGATTTCTTCTGGGGACCTTTGGATCGGTATTCGCTGTAAAACTTAGTTTTGCTTTTAAGTATTTGACTCATCATAAAGATGGAAGCAATGTTTTTAAACGATGTGCTGATTTTTGCGTCGCACGCATTGGGCATAAAAGAGTTACTACTGCACAAGTTAATAATTTTACTCGTGGCATGCAGGGCAGTGTTCTCAAGCATAACACCGTAATGCATCTTTGCGACACGGCCGAAGCTTTTAGTTTGCCCTATGCTCCCGTGAGCGGCGACCGAACAGATCGTCAATCAGATATTTTGTTATTTTTGGATACGAGTGCCGATATGCCACTTGGTTTGCACCAGGCAGAGCACTATGCTCGTGATAAAGGGCTGAAATTTCCTCGTATTGATTATGTTGATATTGAAAAAAAGATGATAACTATCTTCAAAGATGAACATGATGCGGCGGTACCATTGGTGATCTATATGCCCCTTGTCTGTAATCAAGAAATATTCGAAATACTACAACATGATCCTATGTGGGAGCATAATAAACAATTATTTGATCATTTTGATGCACATAATTTTATACAGCAAAAATTTAGTAAATCATTGAATACTCGTTATGCGCAAGAAGATGTGCAGCAATTAAGTGCATTGGCTGAAGGCCTTATCTACATAAATAAACATGCAATTTTAGAAGCAATAGCATGGAAGATGCAGCAACGTAATAACATAAAGAGCAAAGGAGAGTTCATATGAATTTTAAAAAAATAGTGATTCCTATTTTTGTTGTGGTTGTGTATCAGGGATTTCTTACAGCTGAAATAATTACTCTTTACAATAAAACTGATCGCGATGTATTTGTTTCAATGTATCGGTCATCATCATCGGAAAAATCTGGCGTGCATGCTCATGGGCAGTCGGTGATTCCCATCACGATAAAAAAAGAGGGCTCTGTAGATATAGAGCGTCCTGCCGACGATCGTGTATTAGGATTTTCTTTCATTGAAAAGGATCTTGGCAGTTCTATAGAAGCTGATACATTCGCCAAACTTGCGCACGTTCCAGTTCATCTGGTTTCGGGTGATTCGCTCTATTTTGCGGTGGATGGGCCTGAGTTGAAAGGTTACGACACGGTTGAGTACGAAGTAGTGTTGCCGGCAATTGCCAAATTAAGTAATGTTAAAAATCAAATAAAGCAGGTGGTTACTTCTTCAATTGCGGAGTATATGAAGCCGCTTTCTCA
>JAPLIR010000005.1 GCA_026389015.1 Candidatus Dependentiae bacterium
CTTTTTGTTCGCGATACTCTTCTAAGGACATGCCAAACTCTTGAGCTTGTTCGTACTCTGAAGGCTCATTGGACATACGAGTAGATAGAGTTTGTGATTTTGCCCCTTTGGCTGCTTCAGTTGCTACAATTTTTTGCAGTAGATCACGCACAAGGTTAAGCACGTTATTACTGCCAGCACGAGTCGATTGATTTAAGATGAATGTTTTTTCTTCTTTTGACAGTTGCGTATATAGCTTCCACGCAAGCAGTGATTCATCAGGATTTAAGTAAAAACCGCTACTTGAGCTTGTTGATTCTAAAAAACTACTAATCGAGGCATCACTTATCCCCTTAGATTTTTCATTCACGATAAAGTGCACGGCATTTGCTATCTTGCGGACATCAAGATCACCTTGTTTATTGGTAACATCATCTTCTTTAAATTCTTTTAGTTCCTTGTCTTCTTGAGAATTACTCTCTTGGGATGCATCTTGTTTGGGCGTATTGGCTCTTCGTTGACGCTCAGAATCTTTAAGCCCCTTGCTTATCTCCTTGTCCTGCGACTGATCGCCGCCTTCACTCGATGTCTTATTTTCTTCTGCTAATTTTTCCAAAAATAGTTTTCTTTTTTCATCTTGATATTTATTAAAAACATCGATCATTTCATATTTATTTTCTGGCAAAGCAATAATATAATTACCAATTATATTACTAAGACCTATTTGATGACCACCAGCACTAGGAAATATCCCACCAATAACTTGTTCTTGACCTTCTTTATCCTCAACAAGGCGTTCGCCAAAAAGCACTCGCTGCATTTCTTCTTTTTGAGATTCTTCTTTAATAAGAATAATTATAGCAGGAAATTTTTTCAGAGTTTGCCTAGAAACACGAACACCAGCTGCAAGCAATTGCGCTACTACCTTGTCATGCCCCTCACGAGCAGCAATCGACAAAGGGGTGCTGCCATCCTGATAAGCTTCATTAACATCAGCACCAGCTGTAAGCAATTGCGCTACTACCTTGTCGCGCCCCCCACGAGCAGCCATCGACAAAGCGGTGCTGCCATCCCGATCAGCTTTATTGACATCAGCACCAGCCGCAAGCAATTGCGCTACTATTTTGTCACTCCCCCACGCAGCAGCCATCGACAAAGGGAAGCTGCCATGCCTATCAGCTGTATTAACATTAGCACCCGCTTTGATTAATTGGGCTGCTACCTTGTCATCCCCCATATAACCAGCAAGAACCAATTGTTCGCTTAATGCTGCTGTATTAGATTCCTGGCTTGCCATCATTACACCGTGCATAAACACCATTGCTAGTATAAATAGCACTAATTGTTTTTTCATTCCTATCTCCTTCTTATCTCCTTAAATGCACTCAATATTTATTGCTCTATGATTAGCATACCAAATACAACCAAACAATTACAATTAGAATATTAAATAAAAGAGAAAGGGGTAAGAAAAACTGCGCTATCTAACCACAAAAGAGACCTTTTCTATAAAATAATAAAGCCCAGCGAACTATTATAGCTCACTGGGCTTTGATATATAATAATTAGTCTTTTAATTAATACAGCAATGACATCCAGATTCTTTCACAACAACATTATCGTCATGGCCGCTTATATCTTGCAACTTTCTTTTGATATCTTGAGATTCATTAATTTGATTGAGCGAAATATTATCAGCATGCGCTGCATATTCACTAATGGTCTTGGTAAAAAAGTCTGCATGATTACCATCACGAGGAAACTTAAAAGCCTCGACCGGCCTTCTGTTTTCATCAATGACTCCAACTTTTACGGTGTCATACAAAACCTTATGTACTTGTTGCTTAAGGCATTGACAGTATTTTTTCTTATATTCATCAATAACGCCAGGCATGCTACGTTCCAGACGTAGCATAGTTTCTTTATCTGTTCTAACGCATGCCTTTAGAAGACGAGCCATGATCTGCGCCTTCTCAGGTTCGCAACCTGGAAACAAATCAACCGAAACATAATCGATGCCGCCACCATGGTACATGTAATCCACATCCTGCATAGTAACCTTAGGACCCCTTTTAAGCAGTCGAGCGACCATATCGCTCTTTGCTTCTACCAATGATTCTTGTTCCATTGACCTTGGCGCTCCTGCAGCTGTCGCCGCTAACCCATAATTCATAGCCCGCATTGATCCTGCAGCGAATATCACATCCATAAACATGACGATTGAGAATAGTTGTTTCTTCATACTATAACCTCTCTATTACTAAGAACTCATTAATTAAGTATACTAACAGAATACAACATATTTGATTCTTGTCAATAGATATTGCATATTAGAAATAAAAAATAGAAGAATCAGGATATTCGAACCCTGAAACCACATATCTCAATAAAAATGCCCGCACGAAAACAAGCTCAAAAAAGATCGCCGGCCTGACATTAAGATTATGGACGCAAAAGGGCCTAAAATTCAGAATCAGTTCTTATTATTTTCCACACGTATGAGGATTTCCGGCGGCAGCAGCTGCAGAGTGCTCATTTTGGCATCCTAAACAAACAGAGCTCGAAGATTCTACGTGGCCCAATCCCATGCTGGAAGAACTATTAGATCGCAACTCAGTCGCTGCAGTAGATGCAGCTTTTTGCTTAAGTCGATCAAGAAACGCTTTTTTCTTTGCTGCTTGATTCGCATTAATATCCTTTAATGATATTGTAGTATCCTTTTTCTCGCCGCTCCCAAACCATCGGGTAAAGAAACCAGGTTCTTCTATTGCGATTTTCAATACCAATGCCTCTTCCAACGATTCAGCATATCCTACTATTATTTTACTCAGTATTTGGCGATGACCGGAGCTAGCACCACCAAGGTTGGCTAATGGTGTACCAGGAATAGACTTACCACTACCATCCAAAACAAGCTTACCCGACTTATCAACTTGCAGAGTATGCCATAGCGCACGGGCTATCATTTCTTGCTGCCTCATGGCAAAGAATTCTTGTTTGATCATAGTAGTTATAAAGGGATATTTTGCAGGACATTTAATAAGCTTCTGATCGACAGATGCACCAGCATCAAATAATGTCTGCACCATCGCCGATAAAACTCGATCGACTCCCGGGCAACCATCTTTACGAAAAATGTCGGACTTTTGAATTTTCATGAAATGCGCTAACATACATGAATCTACCATGCCACTTTCCATATCGCCCTGCGTACAACTATAAATGTCAGATACTTTCATGAGTGCTGTGTAGCCATTCTCATCGCACAGGTCAACATCAGCACCTAATGACACTAATGCCTTCACATTAGCCACCTTGAACCAATCAGCCGATTTCATGAGCGCTGTATTACCATTTTCATTTTGCACGTCAACATCAGCACCCAATGCTACTAATGCCTGCACCGTAGCGGCATTGGCGTATAAAGCAGCCTTATGCAATGCTGTATTGCCATTTTCATTATGACTGCAGAAAATAGCCCGCATAAGCGCCGTCTGACCAGAACCAAAAACTACTCCAACAGCATCGAAACTCAATGTCGCTCCAATATCTTTAGTCACTGCATTAACCTGAGCGCCTCTAGCTATTGCTTTTTTCACACCTTCTATATCATTGCGTTTTATCGCCAATAATAATCTCTTATCTTCTTGTGATTGAAATGTATTTTGCATGGCTTGTATTGGGATACATACAAATAATAATGTCACGAGTGTTGTTGTAAGTATTAATTGTTTATTCATCGCAGAAGACCTTTATTATGCATGCAGTTTAATGAAAATTATTTTGGTGATATAAGACATTATATATCAAAAGCGACCCGAGGTTAATGAATATGGAGAACTAAAAGTCTTGCCTACAATGCCTACAAAAAAACAAGCTCCAAGATTCCACCGGCGCCAGCTTTCCCCTTTCAAGGAAGTTTAAGGGTTTTATTATTAAAGAAGATTTATTATTTTGGTTAACCCTGTGATTTTCAAAACCTCTTCATCACCACTATTAACAGATTTAATATCAGATCTCTTTCGTGTACGCGCATGTGTAGGAGATTAATGTTTATGTCGTGTATTGGTTAGTGAGTGTTTCTATGTAGATGAGAGTACGTGCGATTGGTAAGGTTGGTTATTAATGTTACGCGTATATACATATATAGTCTTATGCGTATAGGCATAAGATTATGTTTTCTTCCTTCTTCTCTTCTTTCTTCTCTTCTTTCTCTTTTTATTTTTATGATAAGTAAGTAACTTATCCGTAGTAGAATATACATAGGAAATATACACAGGTTCTTATTATTATAATTGTTTTTAAATTCCTTATTTGTTTTGTTTGTTCTTCGTAGCTCGAAGAGCGAAGTAGAATTAAAAGGAGAGTAGATACATAATAGTCCTTCCTGTTCTTCGTAGCTCGGAGAGCGAAGTAGAAATATATTAGTAAGGTTTACGTTTGTTATGTGAATATGAGCGCAGCAATGGGTTTTGCAAATCCTCTTGAAGGGTTTGCTCCTTGTTCTTCGAAGCTCTTTGAGCACCGCGCCTCGGCGTAGCTCGTCAGAGCATAGACGGGAAGTGGAATTTACTGCCTGTTCTTCGAAGTTTTACTTCGTTAGGGTTAAGTTATTTAATCTTCAATTCCTTAGATACATCAAATCTTAATAAAAAGAGTCATTAAAGAACGCTTTATGTAAATACTTACCCTTACTCTAGAAACACACGTTCCCAACGAAGGCGACCCCCTCAGACTTCGTTTTAACCCCAAAGAAAAGTCTGAGGGGGGAGACGGAGTGCCGGGGCCGCCCGACGAAGCTGAAAGCGAAGACGGGTCGACCTCGCGCTCCATCTCCCCCCGAAATTCAATACAAAAAAAACACTCAAGAAAGCTGCAGACAGAGACAAGTCGGCCTCCGCACCCTGCCCGTCATAGTTTGCCGAGCCGGCAAGCCCGGATAAACGACGACCGAGTCCGTCCTGCGCCCGCCGTCTTGTCCGCCGCAACCTCGGCGCAGGAGAAAGTCGTGACAAATGCCGGAGCCGCGTCTCGGCGCAACGCGCAAAACAAAGGCAACCACCCTGAAATTCCATACAAAAAAGAGCCCAAAATGAGAACTAAAAACTATCAATTTCCTGATTAAGGATTAATAAAGAATAAGCCTATAAGTTATGCGACACGATGCTCGCGAAACAAGAACAAATCAACACAATCAGTTTTGACAAAAAATTATCAGCGAAAGGACAATCAAAAAAATCTATACACACCACACTCAAGCAGCCACAGGAAGCAATACAGGCCGCACACACATAACGTTCGTTATTTTTTCGTATCAATCTCCGTTGTGTTATTTGAAGTTGGTACAACCTCCCGAGTCAACTCTTTCACCAATGCATCCTGTAAATGCTTCCTAAGAAGATTTTCTAATTCCTTATAATGCTTCTCAGTAGCAATAGATAACGGCGTGTTACCGTTATTATCCATCACATTCGCATCTGCGCCAGCAGCAAGAAGCGCTTTGACTATTGCAATATTATTACTTATGCACGCAATCAATAGCGGCGTCTGACCCTTATTGTTGGACTTATTAACATCTGCACCTAAAGAAAGAAATAGTCGAACTGCCTCAATATTATTGTTAGCTGAAGCAAAAAATAGCGGTGCTACATCATTTTCACCAGCCACATTAACATCCGCCCCTAAAGCAATGAGTAACTTTATCATCTCAATATTATTATAAAAAACCGCGCTTAATAGCGACGTCAAACCATCCTCATCAACACGATTAACATCAATACACGGAATAATTAATTTTTAATATCCCCATTACTAATTGCTTCATCAATAAGCATATATTGCTTTTCAGACGGTTTATCAGACGTCTGGCTTGACCTAATTTGACCAACGGCGCATAAGGCCGCTATGAGTAATATTAACGCTCTTTTCATATCTTTCTCCATTATTATAATAGTAATATTTTTATAGTTTCTCTCTCTATATTAATCTTAGCAGAGATAGGATGATAATTTCAATTAGAAATTATATAAAGCAAGCAAGCCACTATAACAACAACGCTTTACGCGTACTCCACAAGTTTTTTTTAATAACAATTCCGCCCATTACTATGGAACGAAGAACAGAGATACTGAACATCAACAATAATAGTTAGGTCTTGGCGGAATATATCAACATAGTGGAAATCATAAAATGACCGTTACTATGAGCAACATACCAAGGTATTCTACCATAGCTATCAGCCTTATCGACATCAGCGCCCGCCAAAATTAAAAGCTCCACTACGTGCGCATAACCTCTTTCAGCAGCGATAAATAATGGAGTTCTACCATAAATATCAGCTTTGTTTATATTGATATGCGGCTGAGCAAGCAACAGCTCGATAACTTCGACACGATTCCAGTCAGCAGCACGAACCAAAGCATCGGTCGCATTAATATCAATGCCTCGCTCAATAAATTGCCGTACGATCTTAACCATACCCCTCATCGCCTCGTATTCAAATCTTCTATGTAATGCCGCATTGGCCACCAAGGGCCCAGGAATACACGAAGCTAGAAGAATAAACACCACATTGAATCTTCTCATAACCCCCTCCATTAATTAGAACCAGTACGCACTATTTATGCGCATGGTATCAAATCACACGCAGCAATGTTAAATATAATTCTTTTATGCAGGTAAAAATAGACCACAAATCGATGCCCCGCAACGAGAAAAACTCGATAAATCCAAAGGCCAACTGCCCCAAAAAAAGCGAAAACGAACCTGAAAACGTGCAAATTTAACCCGATAAACAGAAAAAAAGGACCTCATATTTCAATATAAAAAAATCTTAGAACATTACAAAAAAAAACCTTAGTCTATACACTAAGATCTTGCGCACATTTACTTGACAGTACGCCATAAAAACCCTATCTTTTATAAAGAAACTACGGATTAAGATCCCCCAAGGAAAAAGCAAAAAATATCACCAAAAAACCGAGGATTTATCATGGCAAAAATTATAGGAATCGATTTAGGAACAACTAACTCCGCAGTCGCATTCATGGAAGGTGGACAACCAAAGATTATCCCTAACAAAGAAGGCGATAACACAACTCCATCAATCGTAGCATTCACCAAAGACGGCAAAAGGCTTGTTGGCGTGCTTGCAAAACGTCAAGCAGTAACCAACCCAGAAAATACCGTGTCTTCAGCAAAGCGCTTTATTGGCCACAAATATTCAGAAGTTAAGAATGAGCTCGGCCACGTTACCTACAAAGTAGCTGGCGATAGCCAAGGCGATGTTGTCATTGAATGCCAAGGCAAACAATACACACCGCAAGAAATCGCTGCAGCAATACTAAGCGAGCTTAAACAAACAGCCGAAAACTATTTGGGCGAAAAAGTAACCCAAGCGGTTATCACGGTTCCTGCATACTTTAACGATGCACAACGCCAAGCAACAAAAGACGCTGGACAAATCGCTGGCTTAGAAGTTAAGCGTATCATCAACGAACCAACCGCAGCAGCACTAGCATACGGCTTTGATAAAAAGAAGAACGGCGTTGTAGCAGTATTTGATTTTGGTGGCGGAACATTCGACGTATCAGTGCTTGAAATCAGCGACGGCGTCATTGAAGTCAAATCAACCAATGGCGACACACATTTGGGTGGCGATGATATCGACATTCAAATTTTGAACTACCTTGTTGACGAATTCAAACGCGAACAAGGCATCGATCTTCGTGCTGATAAAATGGCACTACAACGTTTGAAAGAAGCTGCTGAAAAGGCAAAGAAAGAACTTTCTTCTATGCCAGAAACAGAAATCAACTTACCTTACGTTACTGCTGACGCATCAGGCCCTAAGCACTTGAACATTAAATTGTCTCGTGCAAAACTTGAATCATTATGCTCAGATATTTTCAGACGCTTGCTAGAGCCATGCAAAAAAGCATTAGCTGATGCAAAGCTCTCAGTCAGCCAAATCGACGAAGTAATTTTAGTTGGCGGTTCAACTCGTATTCCAAAAGTACAACAATTGGTAAAAGACTTTTTTGGTAAAGAACCAAATAAATCAGTAAATCCAGACGAAGTTGTAGCTCTAGGCGCAGCACTACAAGGTGGTGTACTAGCTGGCGATGTAACCGATGTACTACTACTTGACGTTACCCCGCTCTCTCTTGGCATCGAAACCATGGGCGGTATTGCAACTAAGTTAATTACCCGCAATACAACCATTCCAACCAAGAAGTCACAAGTCTTTTCAACGGCAGAAGATAGCCAAACAGCTGTGGACATCCGCGTTGTACAAGGCGAACGTGAATTTGCAAAAGACAACAAAACTCTTGGCCAATTCAGACTAGAAGGCATTCCAGCTGCTGCACGTGGCATTCCACAAATCGAAGTAACGTTTGATATCGATGCAAATGGTATTGTGAGTGTGTCTGCTAAAGATAAAGCAACCGGCAAAGAACAGAAGATCACCATATCCGGCGGCACAGGGCTTGATAAAGAAGAAATCGAGCGCATGGTTAACGAAGGCAAATTGCACGAAGAAGAAGATCGCAAAGCACGCGAACTTGTTGAAAAACGCAATAAGCTTGATTCCATGATTCTTGAAATGGAAAAAACCATTAAAGAAAATAAAGAAAAACTTGCCGCAGAAGATGTTACTGCAGCAGAGCAAGGCATCGAAAAAGCAAAAGTAGCACTCAAAGAGCATGCAGAATCTGCTGACGAGCTCCAAAAAGCTACCGATGAATTAATGCAAGCTTCTTATAAAGTTGCAGAATTCCTCTACAAGCAAAAAGGCGGCGACCAAGCTGCAGGCACCGATGCGCACAACGATGAGCCAAAGAAGGACGACCAAGGCCCAATCGACACTGACATCAGCTAATATATTTCTTACAATAAGAAGCCTATCAGGGCGGGAGCAATTCCCGCCCTTTTTTTACTTTCATTAAAATCACCTATTTTTTTATTATTAACACATCGATATTCTACCTATACACCCGCAATCACATAAACAAATAATCAGCTTGATAATTTTAGATCACAGAATGGAAAATATCCCCATGAAGAATACAAACACCACTCTCATTACAGCACTCATCACATTCACCACGCTGTATCATCAACCATTACACACAGGCGCTACCTTTTCTAGCACAAACACAGCAGAAAAAATATTATTAAAAGCAGTTAAAGACAATAACATCCAAGCCGCTAAGCAAGCGGTTAAATCAGGCGCAAATATTAATATCGCTGATAAAAATGGCCTTTCGCCACTTATGCTCGCAATAAAAAATGGCAATCCAGAAATGTTACTAACATTACAAGCCCTAGGAGCGCAAGACAATCAGAGAGGATTGACGGCGGCCATGTACGCTGCTGAACAAGGACAAACGGATTGCCTACGAGCGTTACTCAACAACAAAACAAAAAAAACAGATGCTGCATTAAAGCTTGCAATACAACAAGCGACACTACACCACAAGCTCTACCACAACAACCCCAAATCAATACAAAAATTAGTGACATTAATTCATTGCACAGAAATGCTCAGCAAGCACATGCTTAAACAAAATAACACTCTCTGCATTACAACAAAAGACGGCAAAGCTCTGCATACGATAATCGCAACGTTACCTGAAATAACACATACAGCTAACACAGTAATTATACCAATTCTCCAAAAAGAACTCATGACACATGCAGAATTTCCTAAAGAAGCATGCAGACTCATCGCGGGCTATCTACTAGAAGAAAATAACTACGATCACGAAACACATAAAATTATTGAAGCCTGCGCTCATAAGACAGATGAAGAACGAGAACAAGAATTTGAAGAAACTTATCAAGCAAGGCAACTTTATACGCGCAACCGCTACGAATTCGACAGCACACTCATCTCTCCCACATGGCAATAGAAAGTTACTGATTTTTTTGATCCGATTTGCTTGACTAATATATTAATTATTAATTATTATATTAATAGTGTAATAATTAATATAACTAGGGAGTAAAAATGAAAACAAAAAACATCACCTTCTCTCTGCCCATAGAACTTGTTAGTTTACTGCAAGCATCAGTCGGTAAACGTGAACTGAGCAAGTTTGCAACGCAGGCTATAAAAAAAGCGCTCGAAGAAAAGAATAAAAGCTTAAAATCGGCCTATGCTGCCGCCAATGAAGATCCAGACAGAATACGAGCAATCAAAGACTGGGAGTCTCTGGACAGCGAAAGCGAAGGGTGGGAATAATGACTTTTCCAAAACGCGGCGATGTGTATTGGGTTAACCTAGACCCATCCATTAGCTCAGAAATAAACAAAACTCGGCCAGCACTAATAGTATCCAATAATGCCGGCAATGAGATGAGCCAACGAGTTATCATTGCTCCTATTACATCATCAAAAGGAATGATTTATCCATTTGAAGTAAAAGTCGAAATTAACACAAAACAAGGAAAAATTTTATTAGACCAGGTTCGGTCGATTGATAAAGAGCGCGTGAACAAAAAAATCACCACCCTTGAACTGGATACCATGCTCCTTGTCGACAAAGCGCTCAAAACCGCCCTGGCAATACCCTAAAAAAAGATAGACTCCTACACCACAAATAGGCTTAACCTATTACCAAACAGGGGCTTGCTAACCACGCAGACCCCTTTTTCTTTGTTAACCATAAATAAGTATTGCGCACCACAATAACCACAGCACAGGCCAATTTTGAGCTCAGTACGTTCAAAAAAGATTCTACCACGAGTCAATTATCTTGACAAATAGATAATAATTGTTAAAATATCTAATATAGATCGGCAATATTTTATATTTAACTTTGGGGATTATAACATGACACATACTAAAAAAATTCTATTACTTGCTGTCCTAACCATAGCAGGCAACACTCTACACGCAATGGACCACGATCAAATGCCAAACCAGACAATTCTTAAGCTTTTGATAGAAATAAATAAAACCACGACAATAACACCAATCCTAAGCCCGGCATCAACACCATGCGCACCATCACCACTAAACTTAGGTGAAAGGGCAGTCACACCACCATCAAGCGCATTCACGCCGTTCTCACCTATACATCTTCATCCAACCCCAATGGAACGCTTGAGAGATATGGAACGCTTGAAAGATGAGGAAGCAAAAAGAGAACTAAGACACTCTCGCGCACAAAGGTTAAATCCCACAAGATCATTAAACCTTCCAATGACTCAGCAACTCAATGTACACATAACGATCGCACCACCACATTCCCACAGTCATCGATTACACAGAAGCCCAGTTGCCGAAGAATCATCTGATCTTCGACGTCGCGTACTCATTTCAATGGCAAAAAAAAATCTAGCAGAACAAAGGCTCATGACAGAGCAAAAAAAAATAAACACCATTCTCGCCTTTCAACAATCACAAGAAGAATATAGCATTCTCGATATGATACTACATCAAACAAACCTACCTGGCAGACTTTCTCCAAACATATTGAATCTTATCCAAGAAGACACAGGCGCTCATTCCTATGATAACCAAACCAACCTCTAGAACAATCAATTCATCAGACAACGCATACCCTCTCAATGCCATATCCGAAATAAACACCCCACGCTCTAGAACCAACCCATTGGTAACTGAAGATAAAAACAAGGCTCCTGGCCTTATGCACGAACCTTATAAAAGCCCAGCAAGAATAAACTCCAAAGCACAAGAAAAAAAAGACAAGAAACCAATAGAGATAGAGCCT
>JAPLIR010000006.1 GCA_026389015.1 Candidatus Dependentiae bacterium
GTGCTTGTACGAAGTGTGCTGTTTGCACTATCAATTTGCGATTGCAAGAAGCCCGTGCTTGTCTTGAGTACCGTACAACAGTTGTTGGCTGCATCAATTTGAGACTGCAAGAACCCGGTACTTGTACGAAGTGTGCTATTGGCTACATCAATTTGTGATTGTAGGAATCCGGTGCTTGTTCTGAGTGATGAACAACACGCATCGATAGATGACTGCAAGAATCCAGTACTTGTACGAAGTGTGCTGTTTGCACTATCAATCTGCGATTGCAAGAAGCCCGTGCTTGTCTTTAAGACCGTACAACAGTTGTTGGCTGCATCAATTTGAGACTGCAAGAACCCGGTACTTGTACGAAGTGTGCTATTGGCTACATCAATTTGTGATTGTAGGAATCCGGTACTTGTTCTCAAGGTACTTCTTACGTTATCAACCTGTGACTGCAAGAAGCCCGTGCTTGTCTTGAGCACCGTACAACAGTTATTAGCTGCATCAACTTGAGATTGCAAGAAGCCTGTACTTGTCTTCAATTGATTATCAATATTAAGCAATAAATCAACCTGTGATTGCAGGAAACCGGTGCTTGTTTTTAAGACCGTACAACAGGTGTTAGCAGCATCAACTTGCGACTGCAAGAAGCCCGTACTTGTTCTTAATGATGAACAACAAGCATCAATTTGTGATTGTAAAGATCCTGTACTTGTTGCTATTGAATCGCCACATATTTTTTGACAGATTCTACCTTCGTTAATAAGAGATAGATTGCCAGGAGCAGCAAATGCTATAGTACCCAACGTCGCTGCACCAGCTTGATCTTTCCATAACGTCACCGCATCTACCGTCAATAACGAAGTGCCACCAAACGTATACGTAGAACCTCTGGTTGTCCATGTCGATGGACCATTGACTGTTATTTTACCTTGCGTTTGTGTAACATTACCAACCAAGTCAAATTCTGTGTAACTTAAAATCAGTGTCGAATTATTATTACCAAAAACTATGCTTCCTCCACCTGTTCCAAGGCCTTTAAGCATAACGTCGGTCATAAAAACTGTTGCATTATTGTTAATGCTTATTGTTGCCCCAGCCGCCAAGGTCAACACATTACCATTACCCTGAATGGTATCACCATTGTTAAAATTGGTATTCCCTACAAGCGTCACTGGACCGTTCAATGTAAGATTAGCATCGAGGACAAAAGTACCGGTCAAACTCAAAGCTCCTCCACCAAGCTCTATGTTATGGCCATTAAAATTAATAGTCCCCGTTCCTATATAAGAAAAGTTATCAGCAAATTGCAGCGTATTATCTAAATTTAAAATTGCTCCATTCGTGAATGCAATATTAGTTCCTAATGAATTCTGCAAAGCAAAAGTAGCCGTAGTATTAATATCTTGTAACGTAATAGGGCCGGTTAATAAAGCTGCCCCCTCAACACGAGCTCCTGCACCTGAGATATTCACCGTTTGATTAATAACACCACGCGTATCTTTTATATAACGAGTGCCACCGTTTAATGTCAAGGTACCCGTACGAACACCGTCAGGAGCAAGTACTGCGTTCAGGAGCATGCTGTTGCCATCATTTTGCAACAAGCCATCAATAAACGTGATGTTAGAACCAGAAATAGTTCCGCCAATATCTTGCATGAGCTTACCGCCCATAGAAGACACTGGTTGATTAACTACAAAAGAAGCCCCTGGTGCAACACGCACAAAAGAGCTATTACCCCTAAAATTTATCGTACCACATTGTACTGTAACAACAGACAATAGCACGTTTAAGAATAAATAAGACGATATTTTATAATGCTTCATATACTACTCTCTTTAATTATCTAGCTCATATACTAGTAACTTTTTCTATCTATAAGTCTTACCTTTTTTTTCATGTTATTGTAAACTAAAAAACCCGAATTTACATGAAATCGCGATCCAGTCAGTACTTTCACTACAAAGTCCCAAAGATTTTTTCCACTCATTTTAAACTTATGCAATAGGACCGAGACAAAGTATATCTATGCATGCTTATCACACGTTATTATAAACTAAAAATCCTGACACTAGATTGAGCCCTGATTCTGGTAATATCATCAAATTAATATTGTTTGCAGACAAAACACCATCGCCAAACCTTACTCCTTGTGCTTGTGTAACAGCATTACTTACTACATTACAGATCCCATCAACTGTCACCATTCCTTTGGTCAGTTGTAAACCTATTGTACTAGTACGCAATGTTGTCTGATATAAATACAACTCAGCTGTTGAATCTTGAAAGTTGAGCAAGTTGTTGGACGCGCTTGATGGGGCATAGCTGAAAGTCATGCCACTATCAAACATCAACTGCGCATTACTCGTAATCGTACTTATTTGACTCGTTTGATATACAAAATTTGAAGCGCCAGTCATTAATACCTTATTATTAATTTGTAATGAGCCTCTTACAAATTGATAATCACCTGATTGCACCCACGTTGTATTTTGTAACTGGACCTGACCAGTATTATCAACATTATTTATTTTAGACCCAGAAATACCAGTAACCATCATATTTTTTAGTACCAAGGTTGATCCAGGAAAAACAGAAACTGTTGGGCTCAAACTAAGATCCAACGTATACTCCTGACCATCAATTTCCACAAAGCCGTATGTTTCTACCGGTAGCGCAAGCGTTAAATCTCCATTCATGGTTAACTTGACGTTATTCAACACAAGTGGAACATCAATCAACCGATAAATCGATACCGTAAGATTCGCATCCGCAACGGCCAAATAAGTACCACTACGAGACCAACGAACTTCATTAATTGCCTGTAGGGTGCCAATCGACAGAATTTACCGTCACCGTTTCACCAACGCGCGCAGAAGGCTCCTCAACCAAGGTGCCATTAGAAATGGTATGCCTATAAATTCTCAAACTTTCAGTTCCTGCCGATAATCCTGCTGCAATAAAAGTCCCGCTGGGCGAATAATCAACTGCTGTTACTGTACGTCCAAGATCAACACCATTAGTCGACGTCAAGGTAGTATCATTAAAATAGTATAACAACAACTCATTAGCCCCAACCGTTGCATTAGCATTCACCCCTATAACCAAATACTGTCCAGTACTATCCCAATTCATAGCGTTAGGCTGCACATTACGAATAGGCGTCAACGTACCAGTGGTTAATAAGCTAAGAGCGCCTGTTCCAGAATTAAAATTAAAAATACGCAACTGTGCTTGGTCAGGATACTGGGATGTGTCACTACTTGCCGCAACCCAACTCCCCCGAGGATTCCATGCGACGGCATAGCCAGAACCACTTAATACATCGCCACCGGTTTGAACCAAATAATTAGGCGACGTATTGAATCGATAGGCAAAAGTATCATTAGTAGCAATATCACTTGCAATAGATGTCTGCAAATAATTTAACGTCGGATGAAAGCGTACTGCCAAAGCACTAAAATTAAACGTCGTTGATGCAACCTGACTCAACAAAGGGCCACCATTAAAAGAATAAGTGTACAGTTCCGGTGCAGAAGCCGAAAAATTTGTCGCTGCAGCAACATATTGATCTGAAAAATTCCAGTCAATTGAGTTAACCGGTAACCCAACCAAAACCGATGCCGTTAAAGACAACGTTTGTGCTGCATTAATAACAAGGGGCTCATTAATCGCAGGAGTATAAATAAAATTGTTATTACCTATAAAGGTCCCTGTTGAAATAAAATTTACCGTATCTCCTAAATATAAATCGGTATTAAGAGCCAATTTACCTAAACGCAAATCAATCGTTCTTGAAACTGGACATAGCGACGTAAACAAGCAACTTGTTCTATTATTAGCAAGAGCAAACCCTCCATCGAACGAAGCAAAGCCACGCATCTCATTATCAGCATCCGCTGATGGAAATGTAACAAAACTTTGTGTAGATGGTACCGTAAACGAACCAATAACAATGCTCAATGCTCCTTGAAAGAAACAAATAGCGAAACTAAAAAAATATTTTTTAAACAACGACACGTGCTTCATACGGTGATCTGCTCTTTTATATATTGTTATATCTCACAATTCCCGAAACTACATTCAATCCTGATTCAGGCAACACTCTTATCGTTAGATTATTATTCGCTGAAACGCCATCACCAAAACTTATCGCTTGCCCTACATTCTGGGCTCCACTGACTACAGGACACACACCATCTATCACTAACGTTCCTTTAGTAAGTTGTAGCGCAGTCGTTGTTGTTTGCAGTGTTGTTTCATATAAATGTAATAAAGAAGTTCTATCGGCAAATGCCAATAAATTATTTGCCGACGATGATGGATTGTAGCTAAAGGTCATCCCTGAATCAAAGTACAACATAGAGTTAGAACCGATAGTACTTTGCTGATTTGATGTGTAAGCAAAGACCGTTGTACCAGTAACACGCAATTCACCCGAAATATACAAACGTCCTAGCGAAAAAACCGTACTGTCAGTTTGAATCCAAGTAACATTCTCTAAAGACAACGTCCCAAGATTATCTAAACAAGCCATTTTATTAGCTGAAACACCTGAAATCGTCATATTTTGTAACAACAACGAAGATCCTGCATCAACTAAAATTGCATTGCCGTTGGTTGCGGTAAAACTAGCACTCAAATCTAAGGTTATTCCTTTGCCATCAAGCGCACAAACACCTTTGAATCGTGCCATGTTCTTTAATGTAGTGTTACTACTAAGAGCCATCTTAATATTATTAAAAACAAAATAATCTAATGCGGGACTCACTCTATTATAGATACGGAGATTAAAGGCATCATCCCCACGAGCAACATACTTTGCATTAGGCGACCATGCTACGGTTCTTACAACTGATGTAGAATTTTCTCCATATAATTGTGTTAATGTTGCAGCGGTACTGTCATAAGCATATAACCTAAATTCTGTTCCAGTACCAGTATTGCGTCCCATAACAAGTTGCGTGCCATCGGGGCTCCAATGGACTGAATTAACCGTCACTGTTTCTCCAACTCGCGCAGAAGTCAATTCAGTTAATGTTCCCGCTCCAGGGTCATGTTGATATACACGCAAACATTGAGTTCCACTAATCAATCCAACGGCAATCACAGAATTTGTATGAGAATAATCAAGGCACGAAACAGTAACGCCCACTTCAGCTTGTGCATTAATGGCCAACGTTGTTCCATTGAACGTATAAACATACAATTCACTGCCCGCATTACTTGCCACACCCGCGGCCAAATAGGTACCCGTTGGACTAAAAGACAAAGCATCATTAGAAACGTTGGCATTGGGAGCAATGTTAAAAGTGGTTAATGCAGTAAGCACACCCGCAGCAGCTGAATAAACTCTGATTTCGTTTGCAGTATCTGCATTACCAATAGCCAAAAAATTACCCGTTGGATGCCAACTAACCGCGAAAGCATCAAAACCTAGCTCAATAGCCGTTGTCTGCGTTAATGTTGCAGGGCCAACATTGTAACGATATACATACAGCTCTTGATTAGTACCAGAGTTTCTAACCGCTGCAATATAATAATCTGAAGGATGCCAACTCACACCATTTATTCTCACGTTCGTTAAATTTACTGTAGCTCTTTGTACTAAATTTCGGCCATCAAAACTAAAAACCCGTAAATTACCCGTGTTATCGCCTGTTGCAACAAAGCCACTATCATAGGCCCAATTAACACTATAGACAGCGCTGGGCAAAACCGCCGACGCCAGTATATATAATTGGTTTAATGGAGCAGCAGCCCATTGCAATGAGGCTGTTGTAGTAAATTGCATTCCTAAAGAATTACCATCAATGGTTCCTGTTGTAGCAAGCAGTGATGGCTTGAAAGCCAAATCTTTACTTAAAAAAAATGAACCACCATTCAAGGTAATTCTTCCCGCAACTGGATAATACGCATTATAGGTACAGGTCGTTGATGCTCCGTCCAAAGTAAAACCATTTGGACAGGAAGCAAAACCAAGAATAGTATTATTGTTATCAGTATAAGGAAACGTTACTGCAGCCTGCACGGAAACAGCAGAGTTCGATCCGACAACAACAGGATATAGAGGGCAATGCACCATGAAAAGAACTACAAAAAAACTATAGCCATATTTTTTGAACTTATACATTTTGATACACCATAAAGCCAGATAATAGGTTTAATCCTGATTCTTCCAATATAGAAATAGTAAGATTATTACTTGCAGAACTTCCATCGCCCAATTTAATACCATTGCCGCTTGATGAAGCAGTGCTCATAACAGGGCATGAACCTTCTACTACTAATTGCCCCTTGGTTAAATTTAGTCCTGGCACCGTAGAATATAAAGTTGTTTCATATAATGCTAACGATGCTGTTGCATCAGCCATTGCAAGCAAACTACCAGACACCGAAGCATTATAACTAAAAGTCATACCAGCATCGAAAGCAAGGGATGCCTGTGAATAAATAGTTGAAGTTCTGGTGCTTTGATAACAAAAAACATAGGGCCCCGTACACATAAGATCACCGAGTATGTCCAATTTGCCTTGCGTAAACGTATAATTATTACTCAAGACACAGGTCACATTATCAAATGAAAAGGTTCCCAAAGAATCAGTACAATACATCTTGCCCGCAGACAATCCCGTTAACGTAAGATTCCTGAGTGCTAGACTTGAACCATTACCAACAGCCAATGATCCACTAGAGCAATCAAGCGTATATCCTTGGCCATCAATCACCGATACACCGGTAAATGTCATAAGAGCTTGCAATGCAACATCAGAATTCATTTGAACAGCAATATCAACAAACGTCATTACTGCGGCTGGAAAGCTAAATGTCGAAATTTTATTGGGCAACAACAATGAATAATTATTTCCGTTGATACGACCACCATTAGCAAACACTGCTGTATTGCCCAATACTAACTTTCTACTTAAATTTAAAATTCCCCCGTTCATAGTCATGTTTCCTATAACGGGATAAAGAGAATTAAAAATACAGCTCGTTGCAGCAGTTGCTAGAGTAAATCCACCAGAAAATGCCGCAAATCCGCGCATTTCATTGTCAACATCAACAGCAGGAAAACTGGCCAATCCCTGAACCGAAGGTACCGTATTTGAACCAATGACAACGCTGTATAATGAGCCCACATACAATGCTCCTAGGCTACTTATTACGATGCCAACTATTATCGCATGCTTCATTACTCACCAATTACTTAAAATTTACTCGTTACAAGCTCGCATAGGCAAGATCACCTAGTATATTTACCGACCCTAAGATCTGTATACCACTCGCACGTCCAAGTGTGGTACTACTAGCAAAAAATAGATTCCCCGTTCCAAGATTCAACGTTTGAAATAAATTCAATATTGTCCCATTTCCCATATATATATTGGAACCCGTGCTACCCATTTGAAACGATGCTGCGTTAACATTATTATAATTCAAAGTACCATTAGAAACTTGTAGCTGTGCTGCAGGTAAAATATTTACTTGAAGATCATTAGCGCTAACAGTATTACCCAAAGAAATTGAACTTGACGTCGAAAGGTAACTAGTGTTGGCAACAAGCAGTGTACCCGTTGTCAAATTCAAGCCGGCAGAGGCCGCAAACAGACTTGCACCATTTAAAAATAGCTCCGAAGAGGAACTAGAAAAAGTAAGTAGACTATTGGTAGCAGATGCATAACTAAACGTCATACCCAAATCAAATTCTAGCGTAGACAATGAGTTGATAGACAACGCATTCGCTGATGAGTAAGTAAAAATATTACTTCCCGTCATGAGCACATCATTAACAATATTTAAGTTACCGGTAGACAGCGTTAACGGTCCGCTTTGAATCCAAGTAACATCCTGCAACGTCAGGTTAGAAGCAGCAGAACCCATAGTAATGTCACCTGCCATTAGGCCTTTCAGCGTAGCATTTTTAATAATCACGGTTGCGCCAGCAGAAACTGCTATCACTCCTGAAGATCCAAACGTAATAACATTGCCGCCACCATCAAGAATGGTAGTTCCTTGAAGATTCAACGTGGCATTTAAGGTAACAGGAGAATTAAACCGTAATGATCCACCATTTATCGTATACGCATTTGCGCCACCTAGGGTAAACGTCGTTGATTGTTGCGGACACACTACCGAAAATCCTGCACAGGTAAAGGTCCCACCATTCACAAATGTTGAACCACCACCCATTAGAAAGTCTCGGCCTAGCGTTATTGTTCCGGTGCCCAACGTTACCGGCCCTAGAACAGGAAAGTAACTAGACCATGCCACCGTTACACCTGCTGCCATAGTAAAACCGGCGGTCATAACTGCTCCGCCAAGTATTGAATTAGCGCCTGCATACGTAATCAACGTCTGAACACTCAAAGCGGTAGCTGAACCGGTTATCACACCATCCATATTGTTGGCACTAATCATGATCATGAAAAGAAAAATAAGATATAATCTGTGCTTCATCAGTATCCTTATTTCATAACAAAAAAATTTGAATGATCGTATCTAAAAAAACGCCTCATAAAACATTAATTGAATCTTCTGGTCCGCAACGTAACAAAATTTTTTTTGCATAGCAAATAAAAAAACTAAGCTCTTATTTTTTTATATATTTTGATAAGCACAAAATCCAGACTGTATAGCGAGACCTGATTCTGGTAATATTTTTAAGGTAAGATTATTAACAGAAGATATACCATCACCAATTCTAAGGCCATTCAACTGGGATGTTCCAAAACTGGTAATATTACATTGGCCGTTAATGAACCAACTCCCATTTGTTAATTGGCACCCGACAGAAGACACAAACAACGATGTATTATTAAAATAGAGCTGCGATGTTTGATCGATCATTTGCAGTAAGTTTTGGGAACTTATGGGCGGAGCATAACTAAATGTTGTACTATTATCAAACATCAATTGTGAATTTGCATTAATAATGCTTGTTTTACCACTACTATAAATAAAGTTTGATGTTCCGGTAAACAACACATCCCCTTGAATAGTAAATGCGCCATTCACTAATGTGTAATCTCCTGTTTGAGTCCAAATCATATCTTCCAATTTCAAAACTCCCGTTGAATCAGCGAAGTTAGGCCTATTTGCAGGAGTCCCATCAGTCGTTAGACCATTACCCGAAACACCGTATACATTAACATCTTTTAATAATAACGTTGCGCCTGAACCAATAGTAAAACTCTGAGATTTTGATATATCTAATGTATATCCATTGCCATATATCATGCAATTACCTCGAAATATCGGAAGACCATACATAACTACATCTGAATTCATAACCATCTTAAAATTAATCATAGAGTAGGGAACTGATACCGTGTAAAAAGAAGTAAACGTAGTATTAGCTTCACCAACCATTGCGTACAAGCCACCATCAGACCATCTAACGGCAAGTACCCCGTTACCACTTACCTTATTTGGAGCGCTCACCAAAGACAATACAAATGAATACGGATTAAAATTATAAATTTGAAATGGCGTCACTCCGGCAGTAGCAAAACAAGCTAAAAGCGATTGTCCGTCTGGTGACCAACTCATACCATTAACCAGATTCGTTTGTCCCACTAGAGAATTAGTCAAACGCGTTAAAGTATTAGTAGATCTATTAAATTGAAACACACTTACGGTATTTGCACCACTAGCCAAACCAACAGCAATAAAATCTGCAACTGAATTCCATTCTGCACCAGTAACGTTGACCCCCGGAGTATTAGTAGCAACCTGAGTAATAGTTGAACCATTAAAAGAATATACTATCAATTGATTAGTGCTTGATGTTGTATAGCCTGCAACAAGATACTTACCATCCGATGACCAACTTAATGCATTATTACTGACACGCCCAGGCAAAGCTGATGATATTTGCGTTAAAGCCCCCGTAGATTGGTTCACTGAATATACAATCACGCCATTACTAAACCCAAAGGCGACATAATTACCCGATGGATGCCACGCATTGGCATAAGAGGCAAAACTTGTAGTAACTCCTGATAACTGAGTCAGCGTTGAAGGTGGCGTAAATTGATAAATCAATGCCGAATTAGCAGCGGTTGAGTTCGTTGAGACAGCTAAATAAAGTAGCGTTGGATGCCAACGAACAGCTTGACCCAGTCCCGATGGATTTGCAGTAGCCACCTGTGTGATGGCATAGGTAGACTGATTAAATTGCAAGATAGATACTATAGGAGCAACTTGATTTGCTACTGCACAATATTGATCTCCCGCTGACCAATCCACGGAGCTATTATTTAAAAGACCGGCAGGTTGGGCAAAGCGACTATTGAATACTGTTACGTTCGGTGTATTCATAGGAATAATAAAGGGAGACGATGCGAGAGGAACTTTCGGTGTCACGATTGGGAAATTATTCCCATTAAATGTACCAGTAGAAGCAAATGATGTAACATTTTTTATATTCATATCAACAGCAAGATTTAATAATCCTCCACGCATATTTAAAATACCCGCAATAGGAAAATAAGTATTATAAAGACATCGAGTGCCGGTGTCAGTTAATACAAAACCACCATTAAACTGCGCAAATCCAAGCATGGTATTAGTGTTATCGCCAGAAGGAAATGTGGTTGCAGCTTGAACAGAAACTGCGGTAGTAGAACCAACAATAATGGCATGGGAGTGCCAAAAAAATAAACATCCAAAACTCATTACCAATTTTTTTATTATGTTATACATTTTGATACACCAAAAATCCTGACTGAAGCTTTAGCCCAGACTCTTCTAATACCATTGTGGTTAAATTGTTTGCCGATGAAACGCCATCTCCAAGAAAAATTCCTTGCGAACTATTTGTTGCAGCACTACTGACTCCACATAACCCTTCTATCATTAAATTCCCTCTGGTTAACCGTAATCCTGCTGTTGAAACAAACAATGAAGTATTAAGAAGATTGAGGCTCGATGTATTATCTGTCATAGCAAGTAAACTATTGCTTGCTACCGATGGTGCATAACTGAACGTCATAAAATTATCAAACGTAAGCGTGGCATTAGAATTAATAGTACTTGTTTTACTACTGCTATAAATAAAGTTTGATGTGCCTGTGAATAGCACATCTCCCTGAATAGTAAATGCTCCATTAGCAAATGTATAATTTCCAGTTTGCGTCAACGTCATATCACGTAATTGCAAAACTCCCGTTGAATCAGTACATTGCACCCGAGTCCCCGAAACACCGTAAAGATTCATATCCTTTAATTGCAGCGTTGCTCCACTGCTAATAGTAAAATTTTGAAGATGCGATACATCCAACGTATAACCATTACCATCAATAATGCAGTTCCCCTGAAAAGTCGGCATACCATACATAACCATATTTGAATTCATTATGATTTTAAGATTAATTAAATAATAAGGCACAGATGCCGTATAATAAGAAACATAGTTTCCCTCTATTTCCAAATCTCCGGTAATCACATACATACCATTTCGAGACCATCGTATTGAAAAAAGACCGTTGGGCGCAAGAACATTCGCACTTACTAACGATTGAACCAATGCATAGGGATTAAAATTATAAATCTGCAATGTTTGAGTGGTGGTTAAATTCAGCACAATTACAATTGATTGACCATCAGGCGACCAACTCGTACCATATACTCCATTGGTTTGTCCTACATAAGCAGTCGTTAAATCGGTTAATGTATTAGTCGATCGGTTAAAACTGAACATGCGCAACGTATTTGCTGTCCCCACCAAGCCCACTGATATAAAATCCGCTATAGGTGACCATTCACAAGCATTTACCGAAGAACCAATTCTATATGAAGCAACAGGAGTAAGCGTTGCACCATTAAAAGAATCAACACGCAGCTCATTAAATGCCGCCGTCGTCGTATAGCCAGCAACAACATATTTTCCATCCGACGACCATGATAATGCATTATATAAAACAGATTGAGTCTGAACATCAGATGATAATAACGTCAATGCTCCAGTAGTACTATTAAACGAATACACTTTTATACCATTGCTAAAACCAGCCGCCAAATAATTTCCCGATGGATGCCACGAAACGGCAAATGCATTAGTGCCGGAAGTTATTGTCCCCTGCAATGTCAAGGTACTTGGAGGCGTGAATAAATAAGTCTGCACAGAACCCGACCCAGTCGTCGCATTTGCAACTGCAAGATACAATAATGTTGGATGCCATCGAGCAGACGTACAACTACCCGGCGTATTTGCTGTTGCAAGTTGCGTAATAGCAAAGGTAGATTGATTAAACTGTAGTATATATATACCGGGCGTTGTTTGAGCAAGAGCAACAACAGTATATGCGTCGCCAACTGATGAATCTACCGAAAAATTCGTGGTAGTTAACAAATAGTGATTATCATATGGCGTAACATTTGGCGTATCCATAGCCATAATAAATGGAAATTGTTCTGTATACGGTGTCGTTATCGAAAATCCACTCCCATTGATGGTTCCCGTAGAAACAAATGATGTAAATGAATTAGTCAAGTTCATATCAGAAACTAAATTCACAATGCCCCCACGCATATTCATTAAATATGAAACTGGAAAATAGGCATTAAATGAAAGCGTTGTTACTGCATCAGTTAGGGTAAATCCACCTTCAAAATCAGTAAACCCAAGCATTTGATTATTGGAAGCACCGGTAGGAAAGGTCACCGTTCCTTGACGTAATGGCGCAACCAAAGAGCCAACTATAAGAGCCCGAGTCCGGATGCCATATAACAACAAAAAAATTACTGCTATGTTTTTTATTTTATTAAACATTTTGATACACCAAAAAACCTGACTTAATATTTAAACCTGATTCAGCGAGCACCATCGTCATCAAATTATTTGCTGGCAATATATTATCCCCAAAAGAAATTCCTTGCGCGGCAGATGTTGCAGTACTAATTACCGAGCATTGTCCATCGATTACAAGCGAGCCTTTTGTTAAGTTCAATCCGGCATTACTAACAAATAAGGTTGTTTCATATAAATGTAAAAAGGCCGTATTATCATCGAATAATACTACATTATTAGCAGTAGCAGCATAACTAAACGTCATAGTGGTATCAAAAAAAAGTGTTGAGTTCGAATTAATCACCATCGTTTGAGTGCTTGCATAAGCAAAAATTCGATTAAGACCCGTAATTTTTACTTCATCAAAAATCTGCAACGTTCCTTGCGTAAAACTATAATTAGCATCAAGTACCCACGTAACATTTTCTAACGAAAATGTGCCAGTGTTATCGATACAATAGAACCTATTTCCGGAAGCATTTTTAAGTATCATGTTTTTCAATAAAACAGCTGATGAATTCCTACCAACAGCTATACCACCAGCGGTCACATCTAGAATATAACCTCCACCTTCTACCACACAACTATTAGTAAAAGTAAGCAATCCGTTTAGGGTAACGTTGGAATTAAAAACCAAATCAGCATTACCAATAACTATTGCACCACTTGTAGTAAACGTAGTAACTTGCTGAGGCAAAATTATAGCATTAGTATTGCCATTAAAACTCCCGGCATTTGCTAGATACGTATTAGTGCCCGTAATAGATAAATCTTTGGCCAAATTTAACAAACCACCATTCATGGTGATTGGTCCACCAATAGGAAAAAGTGCATTATAAAGACACGTAGTCGAAGCATTAGCTAAAGTAATGCCATTAGGAAATGCAGTAAATCCAAGCATCTGATTATTCGCTACTGCAGGAAAAACTGTTAAATTTGCTACAGACACTGCAGCATTAGATCCAACAATGAGAGAATACACCGTCAAATAACTGCTCAATATAAGCAAAACAATAATGTAGTTGATTCCATACTTCATATATTCTCGTATAGTTATATACAACTGTTATGTTAAAAAGTCGTATAATTCAATGCTCCCACAACAGCCGCTGATCCAGTAAGCGAAGCTAAACCCTGTGTTCCCAATGTTGCGTTACCAAAATAAACAAAACTACTACCATTATTAAGAGACTGAAACAAATTCAATGTCGTCCCATCCGCCATATATATACTCGAAGTTATGCTGCCCATCTGTAACGATGATGCGTTAATGTTGTTATAATTCAAAATACCATTAGAGACTTGTAGCTGTGCACTAGGTAAAATATTCACTTGAAGATCATTAGCGCTAACACTATTACCAAAAGAAATTGAACTTGACGTCGAAAGGTAACTAGTGTTGGCAACAACCAGCGTACCCGTTGTTAAGTTCAATCCAGCTGAGCCCACAAACAAGCTTGCCCCGTTTAAAAATAACTCCGAAGAAGAACTAGAAAAAGTAAGTAAACTATTAGTAGCAGATGCATAACTAAACGTCATACCTAAATCAAATTCTAGCATAGACAATGAGTTAATAGACAACGCATTTGCTGATGAGTAGGTAAAAATATTACTTCCCGTCATGAGCACATCATTAACAATATTTAAGTTGCCGGTAGACAGCGTTAACGGTCCGCTTTGAATCAAGGTAACATCTTGCAATGTCAGATTAGAAGCAGTAGAACCCATAGTAATATCACCTGTCATTAGGCCTTTCAGCGTAGTATTTTTAATAATTACCGTTGCACCTGCAGCGACGGCGATGATTCCTGAAGGCCCGAACGTAATAACGTTACCACCACCATCAAGAATGGTAGTTCCTTTAATATTCAACGTGGCATCTAAGGTAACAGGAGAATTAAACCAACTGCCACCCATTAAAAAATCTCGCGCCAACGTCATAGTACCGGTTCCCATAGTAACCGGTCCTAAAACAGGAAAATAACTACCCCATGACAATGTTACGCCTGAAGACATGGTAAAGCCGGCATTCATAAGTGCTCCACCAAGTATTATGTTACCCGTCCCTGTATACGTAATCAACGTTTGAACACTCAAAACAGTATTCGAACCAGTGGTAACCCCACGCATAGTATTGGCACTACTCAGGAAGATACAAAGAAAAATAAGAAATAATCTGTGCTTCATCAGTATCCTTATTTCATAAGAAAAAAATTGAATGATCACCGAGAAAAAAAGCTTATACCAAGACTATTAATTCTCAAAAAATTATGAGGCTAACAATATTATATTATTGCTAGCCTCATAATTAAAGCGATCTTAGCAATGATGCTGGGACAAATCAATACTACTTTTTTTTCTAGGCTCTAGAAGCCTAAGGGTAATTATTATTCATACAATAATTAACACTTGCTGATACACCCTTCAACCACTATGAACAATACGGTAACGTCACGTTAGTTAATAAACCATGCTGAGTAGTACTCATTTCAAAATTAACATCTGGTGACTGTCCCAAAACATTATTATCAACAAATAAAGTAGATCCTTGCCCATACAGATTCTGATACAGGTTCAATGAAGTGCCATCATCCATTTGTATTGATGAAATCGTGCTTTGCATAATGAACGACAAGTTACTCACATTCTTATAATTTAATGAGCCTTGCGTAACTTCAAGTACAGCATTACCGCCAATAGTCACTACAAAATCATGCGCTGAATAACAATTACCAAACGTAATACCGTTATCAGTTGAACCCTGTATTTCGGAAGCAAAATAACCATTACCCTGAATTATCATAGAACCATTGGTTAGATTCAACCCTTGGGTTGTTGCATGCAATGTAGCCGCATTATTTAATACAATCTTCGATGAATTATTTACACATACAAGCAGATCAGGTGATGTTCCTGAATCATAACTGAAGGTAAATCCTGAATCCAACGTTAACGTAGCTTGCGCAAGAAGCGTACTCGTTTGCACCGATTGATAGGCAAATACAGCATCGCCTTGCAGAAGCACTGCATTACTGAATCGCAACGCACCATTACCAAAAGTGAAATCGCCACTTTGTTGCCAATCAACATTATCGAGAGTAATCACACCCGCATTATCAAGACATTGGATGTTGGTTCCAGAAACGTTCTTTAATATGACATTGCTGATCGTCAAGGACGAACCATTTTCTACAACAATAGTACCGGTATCTAAATCCAAGGTATGCCCATTAGCATCCAGAACACATTGCCCGCTGAACGTCCATGTGGTATCCAAAATAACATTTGAATAAAGATTAATGCCGTCATGAGCACCATCAAAATAAATAGGATCGCTCGCCGTTAAATCTATTTGTCCCAGACTAAACAGATTGTGACCTAAATGGATAGTATAGGGACCAGTAAGTTGCACATTGCTACCGCAGGTCAAATCAGACGCTAAAATAATTGAGCCACCGTTCATCGTCATATCGTATAACAATGGACCATTTAACGCCCATGTCAATTGTGCATCACTATCCTGTAATATGATTGGTCCACCAATACTACCGTTTCCACCAATGAGATTGCCCGAGTTGCCGACAAGAGTGGCCAAGGGTAGCGAACCTGATACCATGAACAAGCTCTGGTTACCATTTAGTAAATTAGTGTACGCATCCAAATTATAACCATTCAGAACCACAGAACCTGTTGGCAGCTGCATCGTGACATTGTTAAACAATAAAGTTTGTCCTGGTGCAACATTGGTTACAGCGCCCAATTCTTCTTTAATAGTGACATTACTTAATACTATACTCTGTAGTATGGTAAAAATACTCTCCGCTGATCGGATAACCGTTGCTGAGCTTGCCCTCGACTCCAAAATATTAAGCGACGTCACATCAAACACCAACATACCGCGTAAAAATGTAATGGTGCTGGCAGGAAACAATTCAAAGAATATATCATGTTCTGTAATGCCATCACCAAGAACAAGAGCTGAATCAGTAGTCGTTGAAGTGATGTCTATGACAACATCACGCCTTACTTCAATCTGACCAGTAGTAACCTGCATGCCATATTCATTGACTTTAAATATACAATTTTCAAGTCCAAGTATTGATGATGAATCAACAAATACTAAAGGATCTACAGCCGCATTATTTTCATGTCTACCTATGAAAAATAAAAGCCCTTGTGACAAAGATAATTCAGATTGTGATGCTATGGTGCTGGTTTGAGAACTTTCATACACAAAAGTATATGACCCAATCCAATCAACGGTATTCAAAAATAACATACTGCCAAAAGAAAATGTATAATCGCCACTCTGCACTACAGACACTTCTTCAAAAACAATACTCGCCGTATCATCAGCGCATTGTATATTCGTACCAGCGACATTTTGTAGCGTAACGTTTTCGATTTGTAAAGTGGAACCAGGCGCAACTACAATGTAACCATTCTCGCCTATTACCAAGGAATTTCCATTGCCATTAAAAATGCAGTTGCCTTGAAATAACAACGAACTAGTTATCGTGAAATCATTATTAATAAAAAGATTCACATCCTGAAACGTATTAGTCGTAGAAGGGAAACCAACAACACTGTTACAAAAATTCATAAAATGACCGTTGCCAATCACTGTACCTAGACTCTGCAGCGTCGTAATATCATGAAAAATCAAATCTTGATCTAATATCAAGGTGCCGCCATTAAGATTCACGGTACCCGAAACCGGATATACACTATCAAATGAACAGGTAGTTGTTGCATCTTCCAACGTAAAACCGTTTTTAAACCATGCAAACCCAAGCATCATATTATCCGTATCTGCTGCAGGAAAGGTAATAGCTGGCTGCAAGGAGACTGAGCTATTAGAACTGATAACGACCGCAGCCAATGGCAAAGAAAAACAAAAAACAAAAACTAGCGTACTTATATTCATTATATAATTCTGCTTCATTACCTATCCTTATTCTATAATCAAAAATTATTACATTTGCTCAAAAAAGAGATTATTAACCGCCGATACGTTACCAAGAATTTGAGCGGTCGATACACGCGCAATAGTGACATTATCATCACACAATGTTTGACCATAACCCAAATCTAGCGTTGCAAACAACCGCAATATTGTGCCAACTCCCATATTAAGCATGGATAAGCTATTCTGCATATTCCATGATGAACTCAATACATTTTTATAGTTCACTGAGCCATCAGTAACTGACAACCGCGCGCCAGTAGCTACGGTGCAAGAGAAATCGTTTGCTTCTTGCCCATCGCCAAAGGTGATGCCATTATCAATAATGGTTGTTCCATTAGTTATCACGTCTGAACATAAAGAGCTGTCACCTGCCACAAATAACGAACCCTTAGTAAGATTTAATCCTGTTGTTGTCGCACACAATGTTGCGCTATTTAACACAAGTGATGCAGTAGAATCTGCAAATGCCAACAACGTTTTTGAGGCTAATCGAACCGGATCATAACTAAAAGTGAATCCATGATCCAACAGTAATGTTGCATTCGCTTTTATTAAACTTGTTTTTAATGTTTGGTATGCAAATAGATGCGGGCCTTTGAAGGTAACACAATTTCTACATTGAAATGCACCAACTACCATACTGAAATCATCAGTTTGAATCCACGTTACGTCATCAAAAATAAATAATGAGCTATCATTCTTACATTTAACATTATTACCCGCCACACCATCGAGCATCACGTTGTGCATAAGTAATTGGCCGTTCAGTATAATTGAAGCAGCATTTCCTAAGGTTAATGTGTAACCATTACCCTCAATTGAGCACGTACCATTAAAATACGTCTTACCGGTAAGTTTGACATCATTATGCAAAACTATTTTTGTATCTTGAAACGTAGGCGCATTGGCAGGAATAGAAACAATGCTTTGGCTTAATGAGAGAATATGATTATTACCGACAATCGTACCAAAGTTAGTGAATGTTGTCGGATTGTTAAAAATGAGATCGCGATTAAGATTTAACGTTCCATTATTTAATGTAATAGTTCCAGAAACTGGGTAGATACTATCAAAAAGTACCGATGTTGTTGAATTTTCTAATGAAAATCCATTTTGTGCCCATCCAAAACTCGCTATGCGGTTTGCCACCGCAGGAGATGCTGAAAAAGCATAATGAGGTAAAACTGAAACAACAGAATCCGATCCTACAACATCTGCATGCATTTCATAATGCAAACATGAAAACACCCCAATAATCGCAATAAGTAATCTCTTCATTACTATCATTCCTCTGTATAATATGTGTTTAAAGTATGATTATTTTTTTAAAATTATAACGTTACGTATTCAATACTAATTGATACATTCATTGTTCCCTGAACTTCTGCTCCAGAAGCCAGCCCCAAGATTCCTGCACCAAATTGAACGGTGCCAGGATCTGACGGCAATGATGTATAAAGACGCAGCGTTGCTCCATCATTTATTACAATTTCCGATGAGCCATTTGCCATCTGTAAAGAAGATGCATTAACGTTGTTATAATTCAAATAACCTTGCGCACATTGCAACTGTGATCCACGAGAAACAATACATGTGCAATCATCTGAACCAGTACCATTGCCTAAGGTAATTCCAGGATTACCAAATGCATCAGAAGCGTCTGAATTAAGATTACAGTTGCCATCAATAGTAATAAGGCCTTTGGTTAATTGTAACCCTGATCCCGCAGCATAGAGGGTTGCACTGTTGAGCGCAAGACGTGATGTTGCATCAGCAAATGCTAGCAAATTATTTGCAGACGTATCGTAACTAAACGTAACCCCCTGGTCTAATATCAATGTTGCATAGTCCATCACGGTACTCGTTTGAGTTGTTTGATACGCAAAGTTTTTAGCACCTTTCATTCGAACTATGTTTTCCCATTTCATTGACCCAGTAGTAAACGTGTAATCACCATTCTGTATCCATGTCGTACCATCAAGAACAATAGACCCTGCATTATCAAGACAACTGATATTGGTTCCTGCAATATTTTTAAGGACTGTATTTCTTATGTGTAATGTTGACCCTTCCTCCACAACAATAGTTCCGTCACTCAAGTCAAGAACGTAGCCTCTACCATCAAGAATACACGAACCACTAAATGTCCACGTACTTGATAGGGTCACATTTGAATTTAATGTAATCACGCCATCGGTGCCATCCCAATATAAAGGAGCAGCATAGGTTAATTCGCCAGTCCCCATTTTGAAATTATAGCTACCTAATTTGACGGTACCATAATCTAAAATCTGCATGCCACTAGAAAAAACAATATCCGAATTTAATGTAAGCGTTCCGCCATTCATGAGCATGTTGTTGAGCATAGCGCCACTCACGTCCCAGTAAAGTCCTGCGCTACTATCTTGCCATATAACCATGCCACCTACGTTACCATTACCACGTATGGTATTTCCAGTAGAGGCAACCAAAGTATAGAGCGGTAGCACACCTTTGGTCATATAAATCGACATGCCGCCTGCAAGCAAACTCATATATTCATTATACCGTATAGCGGTGAGATCAAACGTACCCTGATCAAGAATAGTGGTTAAATTGCTATACGATAGCGTCTTGCCGTCTTCTACTACCAATAGCGCTAACTGACCAGTATGAATAGTAAGATCTTTTAACAATAGGTTTTGCTTTAACCAGAAATAACTTTCATCTGAGCGAATCATATTAATAGAATTGGAATGCGACTTAATCCCCTGACCAGAAGTAATATCATACGTAAGATGTCCACCAGAAAACAGTACTGCAGCACCAGGATAAAATTCAAAGACCATATCATTTTCAGCAGTCCCATCACCAAGCGTCATACCATTTGCTGTAGATGTAGAATTAATATCAATATCCACATCACGAACGCACGCCACGGTCCCTTTAGTAAAACTAATACCATGTGAATTAATATGTAATCCACCATTTTCGATTTTTAAAACAGATGATAAATCAATAAATTCAAAAGGTTCGACCAACGCATCATCAGATTTTTTTCCAACAAGTAACGTTAATCCATTATTAATGTATAATTCTGACTTTTGAGTAATTGTACTTGTTTGTGCACTATCATACATGAATGTGTAAGGCCCAGACATATCGACGGTGTTAACAATCTTCATACTGCCGGTGCTAAAGGTAAAATCACTATCTTGAATCCATGTTACATCATCCAAGGTAATACAACTTGCGTCCCCCAAACAGACAAGATTTGACGAAGACATCGTAGTAAGCCAAATATCCTTAAAGGTAAGATGTGCGCCATCGGCAACAACTATTTGTCCCGTACTGCCAAATTCTAAAATATTGCCATTGCCATGAACAGAGACATCACCATTAATGGTCCACGTGCTCATCAATGAAAGCTTACCATGCAAATCTATCGCCCCATTTGTGCCCTGCCAAGCAATAGTGCTGGTCCACGTCATATCACGGGAGCCAAGCGTAAGTTCATAAGAAGTTAAATCTACTGTCCCCGTTCCTGTCAACAAAACACTATTACCAAGCGACAAATTACCGGCTAGGGTAATTTTCCCACCATTCATAGCCACAGAACTTAAGATAAGTCCTACCATATTCATAGAAAGATTTGTAGAACTATCTTGCAACGTAACCAAACCAGCCAAATTACCATTACCAAGAACATAATTATTGAGACCCGAAACAACTAATTTTAAGGGGAATGTACCTTTAGTTAAAAAAATATTATCGCCATCACCATCTAAATAAAATGTCGTTTGGTCATAACGGTCACAAACGATGGTAAATTGACCTCCTGGAAACATAACGACAACATTATCATAACTTACCGTATAAGGGCTTGCCACTTCGATAGATGGTGTTAATGCTGTCAAAAGCTGAACTACCATAGATGGAATGACTACACTCCTGGCCATATACATGCGTGATGCTTGCGATCTAATCAAATGTACCGTTGGCGAATCTGACACTAATAAATCTGGCCTGCTATTTGCATAAATAATACATCCAGACTTAAATAAAACTGTTGCCGCAGAAGAAAATTTAAAAGTAAAATCATCGTCAGCTGCTCCACTACCCAAAGTAAGTCCATAGGTTGTTGTACTAGAATGAATATCTAAAACAACATCATGCCCTATCTCGAGCTGCCCTTTGGTGAAATTGAGACCACTTGAGGTTACAATCAAGCTACAGCTCTCAAGCTTTAATGCAGAATTATGCTCTGAAAAAGCCAAAGGTTCAACGCCATTCAGCTCTTTTCTGCCAAGCCAAAAGTGCATACCTTCTGATATGATCAACCGAGAATCTTCTTCAATCGTACTCGTTTGAGAACTTTCATAAAAAAAGGTACCCGTACCCAACATGGTTACTGAATTTACAAATTTTAACGATCCACTCTCAAACGTAAAACTTGCATGCTGATCAAATATAACATCATCAAGAATAATGCTTGCAGAATCATCAAAACAACGAACATTGTTCCCACTAACATCGCTCACAAAAGCATTACTTATTTCTAATGTCGATCCACTATCAACAACCAAAGCCCCCGATTCACCCAATTTGATAGAATGCCCATCACCAAATAATCGACAGTTTCCTTGGAAGGTAATAGCACTATCAACAGTAATATCACCATTGATAAAAATAATAGCATCACACATGGTTTGTGTGTTAGTTGGAAAACCAGTTATGCTCGAACAGAAATCAATAAGATGATTATTCCCAATGATCGTGCCTAGCCCTGAGAGAGTTGTAATATTCCTGAACAATAAATCTTGATTTAAAAACAGCGTACCGCCATTTAAATTAACATCGCCAGATACAGGATAAACTGCATCAAAGGTACATGTTGTCAGAGAATCTTCGAGAGTAAAACCATTTTTAAACCAAGCAAATCCCAACATGGTATTATCGAAATCAGCGGAAGGAAAGGTATACGCTGGCTGAATTGAAACAGCTGTTTCTGAGCCAACTACAACTCCATGTGATTGATAATTGAATAATAATATGAATGAACTGATAACGATAGTGCTTCTTCTATTCATTACAACTCTGATATGTTAAGAAAACTCTTCTCTTTTTTTATACACTCAAGTAGTGCTTCTAAAAAGAGACCATAACAAACAATTTTTTTGATTGCAACAAAAAAGGCCACCAAATTCTGGTGGCCCGTTAAAAGCATATCATTATCGTTTTTATCTGATTAAAGGAGAAAAACTTACAGATCGATCATGGCGAGCATGATGACCAAAACGCTTTTTGATTGGTGCCGCATCGCCAATTGAAATATCACACTGCATTGCACGCATCATGCCACTATAATGTTCCAATTTCTCGTACATGGTCATCAAGAATTCTCTTTTATCGCGCCAGTTTAACGAATGTGCGTGTACTCTATTGTTTCTGGTACGATTTCTGTACAACTCTCCATTTACCTGTTCATTGTAGGTCACTAAATTAAGAATTTTATCGTACATATACATCATTGATGGAGTACTTCTGCTTAACATATCATTTCTTGCTACCAAGGCATCATCAACCATCTCACCCATATGTCCATTCAAAAGGCAATGCACCAACATAAGTTCTGCATCGAGCAGCTCAACAATACGCTGTATCATAATTTCGCTAAAATCTTTGCTTGCTTTTAACTGGTCAAGCGCTGCATGAAAATCGCTTTTCATGCCACCATGCCGATGAGTCATTGCAGTACCCACATCTATAGCAGTATTAACGGTTTGTTTTTTTACGACAGCCTGTACTGTTTTTTTAACAGGCTCTACTGCTTGTTGAGCTTGCGCTTTGGTCTTTAAAAAATCCCACACCTGCATTGCGCTATATTGACTATGCACGAATAAACAACAAAACAAAAATCCTGACATTAGTAATTTCTTCATAACCTTCCCCTTTTTTTTAACTAACCATTCCCTTTCACTCTATCAAATCAAATTACATATTGTAATATTTTTTTGATTTTTGTCAAAAAACATTGGCCGAATAGAGATTTATTTAGTACAAAAAAATAGAAAGAAGGAAATGCTCGTTGAAATCAGACAATGTTGAAATCCATAATGACTGGCATATGGTCACTTGCTGCACTGTAATAGGTGTAGCACCCAGCAATTGGCAAGTTCCATTGCTTATTAAGCCACATAAAGTCTACTACCGTACCGCTCCATACGGTACATTTTGGACCTTGTTGATTGTTTTTGGTAAAGCAATCCTTAAAATAGTTGCTTTCCAGGGCCTTTAATGCCTGAACCGGAGTATCAATTCTCAGTCTTTTTTTATTCATATCGTTGAGTAAATCCCAGACACATTTGTTATTCCCAACCGTATACTGATAGTCGCACGCGCGTACCGCATTACAATCAGCAGCAATAATGCACGGCCCGCTTTGTTGAGCAATGGTGTCGACAAGCTCTTGAATTTCTTTGGTTCGTAACTTTTCAGTTTCATCATACACATCAAGATGAGTGCCATAGATGGTCACCTTTTTTTGGTGCGGAAGATCGATTTCGGTCTTAACATAGCAACGGCGCTCACCAATAAGTTTTTTGTCTGCCTCAAAGGTTTTTTTGACCGGCTCTTGCACTAAGGGATATTTTGAAACAATCATATTACCAAAAGGACACCCATAGTGATTCGCTGCTTGAGCAAACAATGATTCATTACAGATATAACCCAGATTTTCAAAGGCTTTTTGCATGATGGACTGATTAAAAACAGACACTTCTTGTAGCACAAGAATATCAGCATTAATATCCTGAATAACCCGCATCATACCATCAAAATTCTTGTTGTTATGAGAATCTTTCCATGCATGCACGTTATAGGTTGCCACACGTACCGTTTTATTATTCGTTTCGTGACGCGGGATGGCCTTATTTTCGTTGGCATACATACGACAATCGTTAATGAAGCTTTCGATCAACTCATAGCGAGACATCGATTGACCTTGGGCCAACTTCTGCCACATGGATGCCGGATGCATGGCATACAAACCGCTAGCACATGAAACAAGCAATAGTGTCTTTAAAATCATATGATTAACTTTGTTATACATCATGCGCCTCACCCTTACGCTCGAGCTAAGTCGGCACGAATTCTGGCAAACAATCTATCGCGAGTCTTTGTATAACGTTGCCACTGCTCAGGAACTATGGCATTAAACGCATACATACGAGGACCATTTTTTATATCAAGTAGATAGTCATAAGTTACATGCATAGCAACTTGAATATTGTCCGCTTTACCTTCATCGAGTAATGCCGGATTATTTTTCAAGGTTGTTACAATCTTTTTCATATCAGTAACCGCAGAACCATTAATCTGAACCGGCAAGGCTTGCATGCCTTTTGTCATGCGTTGCGCAGGATATATATGACCTAAATCTTTCTCTGCTACCACAAGCATTAATAAGCTACCAAACTCATGGGGATTTATTGATGCATGAAGCTGTTTAAGCGCTTCAAGCTCTTGGCTATAGCGTAAGTATAAACTCTGAAGATTAAACCGTGCAAACATTGATTGCATGGTAAATTGATCATAAGCCCCGTAGCTGTAATCGTGATTTCTCAATAAATAAGAAATACTTGAAGAACCGTAGCCATCAGAATATTTAGTTGAATTACCAAATATGGCATAATTCATACAGAACGCTCCACCCTGAGTTCCATCAAAACGTAATGGTACATAATCTCTCATGTTATTATTTGCTTGCGCACAAAGATTATGTAGGTGTTTATACATATCAGCCAAGAAATCCCAGGCCCACTTTCTACCATGATAGAAAACGTAATTGCCTTGAGCCGTTTCTTCAACTTCCTTGTTATGTAAATCTACCAACAATGTCTTGATTTCTGGCAATTGAGCTTTATCATGCTCCTGCAACATAGCAATAACTTTTTCAATATTATCGCGATAATGGGAGATAGTTTGTGTTGTGGTACGAGACTGATCATGGAGGCATGACAGAATTCTTTCTACCGTTTGACGAGAAAGATCGGCATTAAGAGTACCCCGCAGAACAGTAGCGAGAATAATCCCGACTACCAACGCATTACGCATGGTGCTCATTTTTTGTCTAATTTTTGACCACAAACATGACAAAGATTGAGTAATAGAACACATAATAAAACCTCCACTCACATGAGTAAAAATAACCTCGATTTTAACCTCACCAATAAAATCTATAACCTCTCATTATAGAATTTTTTATAACCTCACTAATAAACTTATCTTCCCATTCTTATATCGCGAGCAATACGAGCAAATAAAGCATCACACGCTTGGCAATATTGGTTCATTTTATTTTGATCGGCCGCATTAAAACTAAATATGCGCGGTCCCTTTTGATGATCAAGTGCATAATCATTGGTCAAGCACATGCCAAACTCTATCAAATCAGACTCATTATCTTGAATCGATGTAGGTTTGGTACGCAATGCATTAACAATAGCTGGAACATCATAGGTATAAAATCCATCAACTCTTATATCTTTTTTACTACGCCCCATACTGCCACGCCATGCCGGATAAATATGATGAATATCATCTTTAGACACAGAAATAAGCAAGAGGCTTCCATAACCATTACTGTTGGCTTCTTTATGTAATTGTTCTAAACGCTCAAATTCAGCAGCATATTTTGCATAAAGTCTTTGCGCAATATTTAACCGAGCGAACATCCATTCAGGGGTATAGTAGTTTGCTTTTCCCCAACTATAATCATGGTTGCGCAGTACATATGACAACGTTCCCGATGTTTCGTCGTTAGCATTACCAAACAAGGCATAATTCAAGCAAAAACCATCACCTTCACTGTCACCAAAGCGCAAAGGAACATAATCTCTGCCAATACGTTTATTGCCAGTAACCGTCAGATTATAGAGCCTTTTATACATATCTGACTTGAAGTCCCACGACCATTGTCTGCCATGCCAAAAAACATAATTACCCTTATGGCACTCTTCAATCTCTTTTTTAAACGCATTACCAAGCATAAATTTAACATATGGATCCATATGTTTTTCACTATATTTGCGGATCAAGGTGAAAATGCGTGCCATATTATGACAAAAGTGATGCTCAGTCTGGGTATTTTGATGATTGTTCAAATCATACTCAAGCAAACAATCAATTTTAGGAAAATCGGTATCGGTCGTTAGTACTTGTGCAACATCCGTAACTAATGGCGTCCATCTCTTTTTTGCTGCTTCTTTAATTGCTTTTCGATGTTCGTCAGTCAACGAGCAATGTAAACAATCGTATACGTTATTAATTACGTTTTCAGAAATAGTAGCAGTGGTGATGTGGTCAACCACGCCCTGCACGATAGGAGATAGAGCCTCAGAATAATGCCCAACTAAGGTGCGCAAGCCATCTGAATTAAGATTTTCATCGTTAATATACTTAACGGCATGCTTAATAAAATATTTTTTGTAACCAGAATTATTACGTATATCGTATGAATCAAAATCGAAATAGAGGGTGCTACCCCAAGAACTTCTGGCCTGTACTCTATAGACATCGCCAAATAAAGAAACGGTGGCAAAACAGAACAATACAAAAAATATGTTGAATAAACGCCTCATAGAAATAACCTCAAAAATGTAAAGAAAAAGTAACCTCATAACCTCGATTACAAAAATTAATAAATATCTTCTAATATATCCAATACGCTGATTATGTCAATTAAAAACGATGCATAATTTCTATTGTAATTACTATATAAAAAGAGATTATGACAGGTTTCAGATAATGCCTGGCAAACAAAGCACCCTTAACAGCCAACACGCCAAATAATACATTTAGAATGAATAAAGAGATCTTTACCAAAATAGATAGGCCGATGAGGCCTCCTGGCCACCACATGATGTCACGACTATTGAGCTACTGTAGAATGAGATCACTACAATCAGAATCTTTGTCCACACAACCTAACCCAAAGTATACAGGGGCTACACATAAAGGTTGAAGCCCCCACAAAACAAAGATATCTTAATTTTTTTCAGTAAGATCAGGAAGCGATACCACATCGGCAATCGTATCTATTTCCTGCTGGAGAGTATCAACCACGTCACCTGCTGTATCGACCTCTTGTCCAATTTTTTGAATAAGTTCGCTCAAGTCTTGACTTGTTTGCCCTGCAAATTTGTTTGAATAATCCTCAGCTGCGTCAGAAATCGCTCGAGTCAACGCTCGAGCGTCCCGTACCGCTTTAGCAGCATCTGTAAGTGAACCAACTTTTTCTTTAAAAACTTCTTCAGAATTACTGTCCAATGCTAAAAAATCATTTAAATTTTTTGAAATTTCACGTGCAATAGAGTGCGCATGAGCCGTGTACATAGTAACTTTTTCAATCTCGGTTTTAATATTAGCCGCTAAGTTGCTTTCTTCACTGCCTTTATCCATGCCGTTGCAACCATTAAACAATGCTAGTACAACAGTAATAACTATACCATGCTTCATGTTCATGTATTCCCCTTTTTTCTAAAAAAAAATTGTATGCGAGCCACTAAAGAAATAGGGACAACATACAATAAATACGTACTCAACTACCAAGAGTAGAATAATACAAATCGAGGAACAAGATCAATAAAAAGGTGATGGTGTTTAGTTCTAGAAATCAAGCATTTTTTTGCCGGATAAAAAATGAAAATGCATATGGAACACACTTTGTCCTGCATCGGCGCCATTATTAATAATTAAACGGAAAGCGCCAGAACCTGACAAATGACTCGAAAGTTCTTGTGCCATGAGCATCATAGGCACAACAACGGCACTATTATTTTCATCAAGGGATTTAACATCTTTAACATGAATTTTGGGGAGGATAAGATAATGAACTGGTGCCTTTGGAGCTATATCCTGAATGACCATGACATCATTATTTTCTAGAATGATTTTTGCTGGGATTAGTTTGGCTATGATTTTACAAAAAAGACATTGAGCATCAAACATTGAGATAGATCCTTTTTTTAAATCTCGCTTCAGGTTTGGTTGGCCTTGATAAATGAATAAAGCTAATATCAAAAAAATAAGCCCGTCGTCGCCTACGGCTATTTCGGGCAGTCTTCCGTCTTCGCCTTTGGCTTCGTCGGACGCAGTCGCCTTTTTTAATGAACTTCTTCCTTCAAAAAACTGGCGGAGCCAGAAGTAGCTAGCTCTACGAGGGAAGCGAGAAGAACCTAGCGAAGACTGGTGCCGGAGGTCGGACTCGAACCGACACAGTGCGAACACCGCGGGATTTTGAATCCCGTGCGTCTACCAATTTCGCCACTCCGGCATATCAATTTGCTGATAATAAGGTACTAGAATTACAGAAAATATCAATAAATTATAAAATATCCGATAGATGAAACACCGGCAAGTACACAGAAAATATCAAAAAGGTAATGAGCAACCCAAGAACAATCATTAATAATGGGTTAATCATAGCCGTAATAATCTTCAATGAACGTTTAACGCGATCTTGATACGCAACCGCAGCGCGAGAGAGCAACGTGCTCAAACGACCCGATTCTTCGCCAACACGAACAATCGCTATGCTATCCGGTCCAAATAATTGTGCCGGATCATGCAACATTGCTTGGCTTAACGAACTACCAGCTTCAACTTCGCGTTCAATAATGCCGATATAATAATGGATAACCTTATTACTTATTGTTTGTTGTGCAAGCGCCAAGGCGGGCACCAACTGCATGCCACCATTCAATAGCATTGCCAACGCATGCAAAAAATAGGCCAACGAGCTCTGCTTAATCAAAAAACCTACCCATGGCACGGTTAATAAAAAACGATCCCACTGCCAAGAGCCTCGTGCCGTTTGAGCGTATAAACGCATGACAAAGCCAACCAAAAATCCAGCGCCTACCAAAAGCATCATATATCGACTGCGCAAAAACGAGCTCATACTAATCATCACCTGTGTCACATAGGGTAATTCTTGCTTGACCGATTGAAACATGCCAATAAACCGCGGCATGATTACCATAATAATCAACAACGCCACAAAACAAAAAAAGCTGAAAGTAAACATAGGAACCATAGCTGCAGATCTCAAACGCCTTCTAAAATCATGCCCCATCTGCAAATAGTCGCTCAACATGGTGAGCGCAGCCACCAAACGGCCTGACTCCTCTCCAACGTGGACCATTTGCACCATGACTTGGTCAAACACCCGTGGATAACAACTCAAAGACTGACTCAACGAACTACCCTCATGCACCTTTTGCGTAATGCTATCAATAACTTCCTGAAAGCGCGCATGCTCAGTTTGTGATGATATAATGAGCAAGGCATCGGGCAATAATACCCCAGCGCTTAATAATTCTGAAAGTTGCTTGAAAAGCTGAATTTTAAGAGAAACCTTAACCGAACGTGAAAATAAAGACCATTGTTTGACAGGCGAGCAGGAAAGCAAAGCAATCTCCTGCTTAAACAGCAGGGTGTCCAATTCTTCCTTTGATCGAGCAAAAAGTTTGCCTTTGTGTATCTGACCAATAATATCGATACCCTGCCAGGTAAAATAAGGCATACTTCAGCTCCTTTTTTTATCCCCAGAAAACCACGACTTAAAGGCCGTGTGGGGGGTTAATTGCTTACTCATCAAACATACTCTTTTGTCGCTCAATTCCCAACAACCCTATCAGTTGGTCGAGGGTAACATCAAGATCAATCTTAAGACGTTTGTTCCGACTAATCTCGCCGCTCATAATTGTTACCCGATCTTGGGCAATGCCAAGCGTCTTGGCAGTAAACTTTACCAGCTCTTTATTAGCTTTTCCTTGCTCGGCAGGACTTTTAAGAAAACACTTCAAACGGCCTGTTTTGTCTAAAACCCATGATAATCGACCAGAACTGGGCATAACCTTAATTTCTATAATCAATGACATAATTTTCCATATTTTATCACCACAACAATGATCCAATGATGCTATTGATACCAAAGAATCATTGTAAAATAGCCCCCTCGCATGCAACAATAATAAAAAATTATACTGCATTACTTGCATAAAATATCAAATATTTTATCCTTTTGAGTAACTAAGGTGTTTGAAATACAGTTTTTTGGAGAGATGGCTGAGTGGTCTATAGCGCTTGCCTGCTAAGCAAGAGTCTGGGTAATTCCGGACGCGAGGGTTCAAATCCCTCTCTCTCCATACTTCGCTCTTTAAGGAGCTTCGTATGGCAGGCCATTCATTTCAAATGATGAAGTCATATTTTAAAAAATATCTTAGCCCATTCTAACTTGACATATTACTTAGCAAATCAAAAATAGAAATTTGCGCCTATAGCTCAACTGGATAGAGCGTCAGACTACGGATCTGAAGGTTAAAGGTTCAACTCCTTTTAGGCGCACCAACCTACGCTTTTACAAAGCTCCGGTTGGCGCGGCCAGTACTTAAGGTTTCTTTACTAGATTAATATCTATCGCAAAAGCGAAGGTTGCCCGCCGAAGTTTTAACGTAGGCTGGGCTTATTCGAAATACGCACAATCAAAGAACTACCAAACTGCTAAATAATCTATGTTTTATGTTTATGTACTCCGCTCTCTTGCCTGCCCTGAACAGATATATATTGGCTATACATCTAATCTTAGCAACAGATTATTGATGCATAATAATTCTCAAGTTCCTCATACTTCAAAATATACACCATGGGAATTTATCTCATTTTTTGCTTTTAAAGAGAAGATGAAAGCTATCAATTTTGAAATTTATCTAAAAAGCGGATCCGGCAAAGAATTTTTAAAAAAACGTCTCCTATAAATCTTCGCTTTTACACAACTCTAGAAATTTATCCTTAGATATTCTATCTTCAAGAAATAAGATACAATCATATCTAAGGAGATAGACAATGAAACTAAAAACAATTCCTTCAACAATTCTGATGTTTTTTCTTGTTTCTGTTTCAGCGCTAGAAGCTGGAGAAACACAAGGCTTTTTAACCAATCAAGAAATTAATCTTTTTCACCTACAAGGGTACATTGTAAAAAGGCAATGTTTCACCAAAGAGGAAGTTGATCAATTACGACATCATGTTGAAGCAACCATTGAGCGGACCATCAAGGAAATCCAACAATCTAACGATCAATCTTTGTCCGAACGTGAACAAACAGTTCACATTGATGGATCACGCATTATCTTTAAACGAAAGTCCCCTGAATCACTATCAATTGCTCGCATAAATGGCGTAGGCGGCATGCAGCCGGCAGTACTCGACACTATGCGGTCTGAAAAAATGATTCGCACCTATTTTGAATTATTAAATACTACAGATTTAGAACACATCATCTGTCAACTTCATCCTAAAATGCCAGGTGATGGTATTGCTTTTCCAAGGCATCGCGACATTCAATTCCGCAAAACATTTGATCCTCATTGGACCGATATTTTAGGTAATGGCAGCTATGCCATCTGCATTATCGCCCTTGATCACATGACACAAGAAAATGGTGGATTGTGGATTGATAAGAATAATTATCCAGAAGATCAAGGATTAGAAGAGGATATCGTTTGGATAGATGCTCATCCAGGAGATTTACTCTTCATGCATCCCCGTGTTTTTCATGGCAGTGGTCCCAATATGTCTCCAACGGCAAGCAGAAAAACTCTACTGACCGGATTTTGCGCATTCGGTGCAAACCACAAACAATACCCTGGAGCTGATGTTAATGTACGCCTCACGCTCATGAAAGATAGCACTATTGCAAAACAACCAATAGTTTGGGAAGAATCCTCTACTGCATTGGCTGGCCATTAAAAAAATTATCATGATGAAAAACTCAATAAAACATTATCGCATCATTGGCCTAGCAATACTGTGTTCAAATATTCAAGCACGCAATCCACATGATCTGGTGGACATCTCTACAATTAATAAAAATATTGTGCTTGATATGCGCTATGCTAGCGAAAATAATTTTACCAAGAAGAAAATTTACACCAGCGCTCGCTGTTTTTTACGCACATCGGTTGCACACAAACTTGATGCCGTTCAAAAAGAACTTGAAAAAAAAGGACTTGGTCTAAAAATATGGGATGGCTATCGCCCACTTTCGGCACAAAGAATCATGTGGAATTTAATACATGATAGTCGCTATGTCGAAAATCCAGCCAAAGGATCTCGGCACAACAGAGGTTGCGCCGTTGATGTTACGTTAGTCACCAAGAAAGGCAAAGAATTACTTATGCCCACTGGATTTGATGATTTTAGTGAAAGAGCTCATACGAATTATATGAAGCTACCAAGGCAAGCCATTAAGAACCGCCAGCTCCTTCAAGGCATCATGATTAAACATGGTTTTTTGTCTATGCGCTTTGAATGGTGGCACTTTGATGAAGCCAATTGGCAACAGTGCCCAATTTTGGATATTGATATCGAAAAGTTAACATAAGCCCAATATGCAATATTTTAATTGCACAATCTATTTAATATTTGCTTTCTTAAGCTCATGATTAACATCGATAAGAAACTTAGTTTGGAAAATCCGTTCAGTTTTTGAATCTTTAATAATACATTTTGTTTTCATTGCAATAGAAACAATACCCGCAATACCTAGAACCTCTTTTGCTACAACAAAAATCTTTTGTTCAGTGTTAACATAAACACTTTCTCTGGCAATATTTTCAAGTATTTCTTTCACTTTAAACAAGTCTGATTCTGGACGAACATAAATATCAACAGTAGCCATCATCCCAAGCTCTCCTGCGCTGCTTGAACTCACAACGTCATTTAAAAAGCGATAATTAGGAATCGTAACAACATCTTCATTGAGAGTTAACAATTTTACTGATACTAATCCTATACTCATGATATCGCCATACGTATCTTGAAAGGCGATACGATCTCCAACTTGAAATGGTTTATCTATGAGCAAAACCAATCCAGCAATCAAAGATTGAAAGAGCTCCTTGGCACCCAAGCCAATAGCAACTCCCATGCTTATTAAAAAGCCTAAATACACTTCTTGGGTTGGTTCAAACACAATAACAATCGTTATGAAAAATCCCAGACAATAAATCATAAAATTAAGAAATGGCACCCACAATAAAATAGCCATTCTTTTGGTAGGAAATTTTCTTGTTAATAAAGCAGAAAAACCTCTAATTACTCTTGTAATGAGTGTAAGAATAATCAAAACCACTATAAAAATAATTACATCTTCCACAGCAGTTTTGGAAAGAAAGTTACGCAACTGATCTAGTTTAAGCATTGGTTCTCACATTAATAGTATGGTTATTAAACTTTTCCAATACAATAAACTATTCGAATCACACACTTCAATAGAAAAATTGATTTAGTGCAACCTCTGGCCATTGGGTGCTTTAGAACCAACCGTCACGAGACATATTGCGCCAACGCCACCAAAGAGGTCCTTCCTCATAACTCTATAACGCTTTATAAATAGCCCCAAGATGGCGGCCTTTTTGGGCATAGTCTAAGCCGTAGCCGACCACAAAGTCAGAAGCAATTTCAAAGCCAATATAATCCACCGGCACATGAATTTTAATGGCATCTTTTTTATAGAGTAACGTAGCAATTTTAATAGATGCTGGATTTAAAGCAGTGATATGCTTAATGATAAAATCCATCGATAAACCAGAGTCAATAATATCTTCCACAATAATAATATCGCGCACTGCAATTGAGCGGCTCACATCTTTTGACATGCGCACAGTTCCCGATGATTTTGTGTGATCGCCATAACTAGAAATTTGAATGAAATCGATTTCGCAATCAACGCCAGCCGCACGCACAAGATCAGCAAAAAACATAAACGATCCATTCAACACACCAATAAAAATGGGGCTTCTATCAGCATAGTCAATTCTAATAGCGCGACCAAGATCTTGAACTCTTGCATCAAGTTTTTCTTGCGAAATAAATTCAGCAAACTCTTTTTGATTCACGGTGCATGAACAATGAATATCTTGAGGCGCCGCAAATGTCACAAGAGCGAATAACATTAATGAGAAAGAAAAGAATGTAATAACATATTTTTTCATAGCAGATCCTTTGTTGAATAGAGTGTCCCATAAATAATAAAGGAAACAGTATAACAAAAAAAATCGACCTGGATACTATTTCATTCTTAATCTTGAGGCAGAAAGCCATCTAACTGCGCATCCCACAATTTTTTGTACATTCCGCCCTGCGCAAGCAATTCTTTATGCGAGGCATCTCCAACGATTGCCCCTTGATCGAATACTAAAATACGATCCATGTGCAATAACGTTGAAAGACGATGAGCAACCACAATAGTAGTTTTTCCTTGCATAAGATTCCACAATGATTCCTGAATCTTGCGTTCGGTAATTGAATCAAGCTGGGATGTTGCTTCATCCAACATTAAGATTGGCGCATTTTTGAGTATGGCTCGCGCAATAGCAATACGTTGGCGCTGTCCACCAGAAATTTTGGCACCACGTTCACCAACTGGTGCGTTGTACCCTAATGGCTGCTGAATAGCAAATTCATGCACATGAGCTTTTTTTGCAGCTTCGATTACTTGCTCGTCAGTCGCATCGGCTTTTCCGTAACGAATGTTTTCCATGAGTGTTCGGTGGAACAAACCCGGCTCTTGCGGAATCATGCCAATATTCAAATGCAAAGACTCTTGCGTCACATCTTTAATATCTTGTCCATCGATAAGAATTCGACCAGAAGTCACATCAAACAACCTCAAAATAAGATTAATGAATGTTGATTTGCCGCTGCCAGAATAACCCACAAGACCAACTTTTTGTCCCGGGCGTATGGTAATCGATTTATCCTGAAACAAAACTTCAGCATCTTTATAATGAAATTGCACGGCATCAAAAACAATTTCACCTTTGCTCACCCCTAAAGATGTAGCATTGGGTTTATCCTGAATTTCAAGCGGTACATAAAAAGTTTTGAGTGCCTGGTCTACTGCGCCCCATTGTTCGTTAACCGTGCGTACGTTTTCTGACATATGCCACAAACTATCAATAATCCACATATTAATAGACAAAATTAAAGCAAAGTCACCGGGCGTTACACTTCCCTGACCATACAAACGAATAAGAAGCAGCAAGCAAATCGTTTGATATAAGGCAAAACTAATCCCTTGGACAGAATAAAATTTTAGCAAAAACCATCGGCGCGTCGTTGCTGCTTCAAGATACTCACCTTGCACAACATCCAAAGCCTTTAATTCACGTTTTTTAGCCGCAAATAATTTTACTGTTAATATATTGCCAATCACATCTACAATATGCCCAACAATTTTTACTACTGCTTCAGCACTATTATTAGCCAAGTAGCCAAATCGATTTATTGTGCCAATCGACATTCCCACAATGAAAATTGACCAAACAAAAATAGCGATAGCAAACCAAATATGCACCTGCCATAACATGTACATGGCAACAATTAAGGCAAGCATATTGGTAAAGTAGCTCGTGATAATTGTTGAAATAATTTTTGGTGTATAGCTTGCTAAATCACTAATTTTTGCAGCAAGACCACCCGCAAAATGACTCTGAAAAAAACGATAATCATACTGTGTAATATGGTCGAGCATTGATTTGGCAATATGATTTTTTAAAGCCGGCTCGTACTTCAAAGCACACCAATCATGAAATCTCCACGCTATGGGAACCAAAAATTGCAACCCGATAAAGAAAAAAGCTATCGGCCATAACTGCGCTACGGCAGCAGCACCTGAAGACGTAGCTGTTATATTGGTCATAAGCTTTATTAGATAAGGCCTGAGCGATCCATCAATCGCATATAAAGTCATTACTAAGATAGGCCCAATCAAATAGAATCTGAATGGATAAATTGATTGCCACAAAAAACGAGTTACGCGCATTGCATTGCCCTTTCATTCCCCAAAGAAACATTGAATATTCCGCCATAGCTTGCTATGACCATGGTATATCCTAACAAATCAGGAGTTTACATGAAACAAATTATTACCATTGGTGGCAATAATGGACAATTCCTTAAGAAATAGAATGTAGAAATGACACGCAATAATCAGCATATAGATAATGGCGTCGATACATAATCTTTTTGCTCAATATAGAAACTCATACTATAGTTAATCACTCATAAATAAATTACGCATAATAAATGAGTCAAAAAATATAACCAAAAATAAGGAGATTGATGCGATGCTTAACCAATTTCCCGTTCTCTCTAACTTTAAAAAAAAATCATGGTGCGACCAAGATTTATATCGAGAAATGTACCAGCAGTCGATCGAAAATCCAGAAACGTTTTGGGCCGAGCAAGCCACTCGTATCTCCTGGATGAAACCCTGGACCACCGTAAAAAACAGTTCTTTTAAAGATGATGTTCAAATACGATGGTTTGAAGGCGGCAAGCTCAACGTCAGTGCAAATTGCATCGACCGCCATTTACCCACACGCGCCAATCAAGTAGCGCTTATTTGGGAATCAGATAATCAAAGCTCACCGCATGAGGAAATCACTTATCAACAACTGTATGACCACGTGTGTCGTTTTGCCAATGTTCTTAAATCAAATGGCGTAAAAAAAGGCAACCGCGTCACCATCTATATGCCTATGATTCCGCAAGCGGTGTATGCTATGTTGGCATGCACAAGAATTGGCGCCATTCATTCTGTTGTGTTTGGTGGATTTTCTGCTCAGTCATTGGCCGAACGAATTTTAGATTGCGATAGTGAGTTTCTCATTACTGCGGATGAAGGTGTACGTGGCGGAAAATTGATCCCACTCAAAGCCAATAGCGATGAAGCTCTACGACAATGCCCCAACGTCAAGAAAGTTTTTGTTGTGCGACATACAGGCAAAGAACTGCCGTGTACCGAAGGACGCGATGTGGATTATCACGAAGCTGCCTTGCAAGCATCAACCCACTGCCAACCTGAGGAAATGGACGCCGAAGATCCACTCTTTATTCTCTACACCTCAGGATCGACCAATAAACCAAAAGGAGTCTTGCATACCACGGGCGGCTACTTAGTCTATGCTTCATTAACACACCAGTTCGTTTTTGACTATCACGATGGTGATATTTATTGGTGCACCGCCGATGTCGGTTGGATTACCGGACATAGCTATATTGTATACGGACCATTGACCAATGGTGCAACAACCCTCATTTTTGAAGGCACCCCGACCTATCCAACGCCATCCCGTTTTTGGCAGGTAATCGACAAACATAAGGTGACTATTTTTTACACAGCTCCGACGGCCCTTCGAGCGCTGATGCGTGAAGGTGACGAGCCAGTAACATCAACCTCTCGAGCGTCGCTGCGTTTATTAGGCACTGTTGGAGAACCAATTAATCCCGAGGCCTGGCTTTGGTACCATCGGGTTGTTGGCCAAGGACGATGTCCTATTGTCGACACGTGGTGGCAAACTGAAACAGGTGGCATTATGATTACGCCACTGCCTGGCGCCATGAGTTTAAAACCCGGTTCTGCAGGCTTGCCATTTTTTGGCGTTAAACCAGAAATTGTGGATCTCCAAGGAAATGTCTTATTTGGTGCTTGTGAGGGCAATTTGTGTATTGAAAGTTCTTGGCCTGGACAAATGCGCACTATGTATAAAGACCACGCGCGATTTGTTCAAACTTATTTTTCAACCTACCCTAACAAATACTTTACCGGTGATGGCTGTCGTCGCGATAAAGATGGCTATTATTGGATTACCGGACGCGTAGACGACGTTATTAATGTGGCGGGACACAGGCTCGGTACCGCAGAAATTGAGAGTGCACTCGTGAGCAACACCAAGGTTGCAGAAGCAGCGGTAGTCGGATATCCCCACATCATTAAAGGACAAGGGATTTATGCCTACGTCACCCTCAAGACAAGCGTTGAACCATCTGAAGAACTACGCAAAGAGTTAATTGCAACGGTCAGAAAAATAATCGGACCTATTGCCTCGCCGGATATTATACAATGGGCACCTGGATTGCCTAAAACTCGTTCGGGTAAAATAATGAGACGATATTTGAGAAAAATTGCAGCCAATGAGTATGAAAATCTAGGCGATACATCTACGTTGGCAGACCCTAGTATTATTGAAGAATTGATTAAAAATCGTATGAATAAGTAAGACTAAAACCTTGCTATAGCAGCATAAACTGTTAGGATATAGATATATGAGTACAAAAAAACAAATAATTGCCATCGGTGGCAATGGTCTATCAAAAGACAGTCCTAAACTAGAACAATACATCATTGCACAGACAAAAAAAGCGAACCCAAAAATTTGCTTTTTACCTCAAGCAAGTTCAGAATCCAAAGAATATATTATCCGTTTCTATGACACCTTTGGTTCACTTGGCGCCAAACCCTCAACACTTTCGCTTTTTGGCCGCGTAAAAAATGGTTGGGAACAGCATCTACTCGACCAAGATATTATTTATGTTGGTGGTGGCAACACCAAAAGCATGTTGGCCTTGTGGCGGGCGTGGGGCGTCGATAATGTATTGCGCCAAGCCTATGAACAAGGCACGATACTTGCTGGCGTCAGTGCCGGCGCCATTTGCTGGTTTGAGCAAGCGGTGACCGACTCGGTATGGCCACTTGGCATTATACCAGGTCTTGGATTTTTAGAAGGCAGCTGTTGCCCGCATTATGATTCAGAACCAGAACGTCGGCCAACCTATATAGAAAAAGTAAATTCTGGTATAATCATGCCAGGAATTGCACTGCAAGATTATGTTGCCGCGCATTTTATTGATAACAAACTCGCGCATATGATATCTAGTAAAGATAGCAGGCAAGCGTTTTATGTTTCAGCAAACAAAGAAGAAGTCATTAACACCAGATCTCTCTCATAAAGGAACACCAGTGAAGCAATGCCTTATATCGTAAATTAGTTATTTGAATCATATTTTTCATCACTTTTACCGAAAGCATTATTATTATGATGTCCGCTACTATTAAATACTTTTTCCCCGATTTACATAAAGAAGAAATTCGTAAATTTGGCCTCTTATCTATCACCGGCTTTTTTGTTATTGGCACCTACTGGTTGCTCAGACTTTTAAAAAATACCATATTCTTTAAAATTGCATTTCCAGTAGAACTTGGCTGGCAAGATCACCAAGGTGCTTTATTCCAACCATTAGCAAAATTCTGGTCCCCCTTCATTGTTTTAATCACCGTATTGGTGTACTCCAAACTGATCGATCTCTTTAAAAAACATCAATTGTTTTATATTATTTGCTCTTTCTACGGAATTCTTTTTGCATCTATTGCAAGCGTAATCTTCGTTAAAGAAGTTTATGGCGTTCATGCATTAGGCAAAAACTTGCTCGCTACTGTAGGCTGGGTAAATTACTTTGCCGTTGAAAGCTTTGGATCTTTGGTCGTTGCGTTATTCTGGTCCTTCACCAACAGTATTAGTACCACCGATGGCGCAAAAAGAGGTTTCCCTCTGATTGTAACCTTTATGCAAATCGGTGCTATTGGTGGATCTGCACTCTTACTTTTCACTGAATCTGTTGGCGCTATGTGGCCATTTATTTCCTTATCAGCAGCGTTTATGTTTATCATTGTCGCTATGATTTGGTACTTTATGCGTACAACACCAGCAGACGAGCTTGTTGGTAACAAAGCAGCTGCCGCAACTGAAAAGAAAAAAGAAGGCTTCATTGAAGGGTTTACCGCTGGTCTTACGCTATTAGCATCTCGCCCATATTTGCTCGGGATTTTAATCATCTCAACCTTCTATGAAGTATGCTCACAAATTATCGACTATCAAATGCATTCACAAGCTACACGCTTGCCAGAATTTGCTTCCGAAGCAGCTTTTAGCCGCTTTGAAGGTGTTTTTGGTGTTAGCTCTAATGCTCTATCATTCTTCATTGCTCTTCTTGGTACCAGCTACATCATCAAACGTTTTGGTGTACGTATTTCATTGGCAATTTATCCAGTGATTTTTGCATTAACCATTAGCTCATTGCTCATGTTCTTTTACAGTGGTCCAACAAGTATTAGTCTTTTATGGGCTACCTTTGTTGCATTCATGATCGTCAAATCTCTTGGCTATGCACTCAACAATCCGTTGAAAGAAATGATGTACATTCCAACCAGCAAAGATGCGAAATTCAAATCTAAGGGTTGGATTGATATGTTTGGTGGTCGTTTTTCAAAAGCTGGTGGCGGAAGCATCAACAGCTTCTTCAAACACAACTTATCAGAACTTATGGTCTACGGAACATTCATTAGTCTTGGTATTATTGGCATTTGGCTTGGCGCTGCGTTCTACGTTGGCAAAAAGAATGCACAACTCATCAAAGATGGTGAAATTGTACAGTAACACTACGGTAAATCAATTACGCTCTACAAACAAAAAAGGCACCAAAATTGGTGCCTTTTTTTATCTCTAAGAATAGAGAACTTAATTACTCAGCGTCTACATCAGTTGAAGCTTGAACGTTTGCAGTTGTCGCTTTTCTTGATGAAGATCTTGAAGTTCTAGATCTTGTTGTACCACAGTTTCCACTACGGCAAGATTTCTTCACTTTAACAACTTTTTTCTCGGTGCATGGCGCTAAGTAAGCTTGCTTAAACTCAGCTGGTACCAATTTAGGACAAACTGGGCATTCGCAGGTTCTTACTTCTGGTACAACCGTCAATTTACCTGGTTTTGTACAAGGTGCTTCACAGCCACCGCATCGTGCATCAAGTTGAACAGCTGAAACAACTGCCACCAACGCAACTACTGATAATAATAATTTCTTCATACGATTCTCCTTCGTTATGGTTTTTACTCTTCACCACAGCACGAACCATTCGTACTTGGTATTTAATGCTTACTTCAGCATCTTAAAATCATACTAACACAAAGAAATCATAGAAATCAATAGTTTTTTTCAATTTGAATTAAATTGGCATTGAAAAATCGATTGGGACGATCTATTGATAATCAAAAAAAAAGCATTATTTCTAAAAGTTGCGTTATTACACCAAAACGAGTAGAATTTATGTACATTTCAGTTTTGGAGAGGTGGCAGAGTGGTCGATTGCGGCGGTCTTGAAAACCGTTATTCCGAAAGGAATCGAGGGTTCGAATCCCTCCCTCTCCTCCAACCTTCGCTCTTACGAGCTCCGGTTGGCGCGGCCAGTACTTAAGGATTCTTTACTAGATTAATATCTATCGCAAAAGCGAAGGTTGCCCGCCGAAGTTTTAACGTAGGCTGGGCTTATTCGAAATACACAAAGATTCAAGATTTACGAACTGCTAAACAATCTATGTTTAAAGAATTTTAAAAAAATCAGCTTCAAATACCTTCGCTCTTACAGAGCTACGGTTGGCGCGGCCAGTACTTAAGGTTTCTTTACTAAATTAATATCTATCGCAAAAGCGAAGGTTGCCCGCCGAAGTTTTAACGTAGGCTGGGCTTATTCGAAACTCACAGAATTCAAAAGTCTACCGAACTGCTAAATGATCTATGTTTTATGTTTATGTGCTTCGCTCTCTCGCTTTTCCTGAGCAAATATATATTGGCTACACCTCTGATCTAAGAAACAGGTTATTGGTGCATAATGATTCTCGCGTTCCTCATACTTCTAAATATATACCATGGGAATTCATTTCATTTTTTGCTTTTAAAGAAAAAATGAAAGCTATCAATTTTGAAATTTACCTGAAAAGCGGATCTGGCAAAGAATTTCTAAAGAAGCGCCTCATATAACCTACGCAGGGCTTCGTCTGGCTAACGCCATTACTTTCAGAAGAAAAATCAACTTAAAATGTTTTATTGCGAAAACGGGCCCCATCGAGCCATGTGAGATGGGTAAAAGACTGCCCGACATAGTCCGAGGCAGCTGAAAGCGAAAACGGAAATAGCCGTAAGGCGACGACGGGCTTATTTTTTGATTGGTCTTATGCATATTTCCTTCGCTCTTACGAGCTACGGTTGGCGCGGCCAGTTTCTCTGATGACTTCACATTAATCATAAAAAAACATTGCTAGAACTAGCGTAGGTTGTCCGCCGAAGTTTTAACGTAGGCTGGGCTTATTCGAAATACGCACAATCAAAGAACTATCAAACTGCTACTGAAATTCATGTTTAAAAAATTATTAAAAAATCAGCTTCAAATACCTTCGCTCTTACAGAGCTCCGGTTGGCGCGGCCAACTTCTTTAAAGATTTTAACCTTATCCATTAAAAACTTATTTTTTCCCTGATCTTATCTAAAAAAACAACTTTCTTTCTTTTCCCTATTGCTCCTGAAAAAAATGTGATATCTTCCACTGAACATGAATAGAAAAAAGAATTATATTGTTTTTTTGATCATATCACACCATAAAAAAGGGAATTATATGAATCCAGCAGCAGCAGAATTAGTAATCGCGGCAATAATTTTAGCCCACCCTAACCAACTGCCTGAGCAAAAAATAGAAGTTAAATTGTATCCAGCCACCCATATTACGCAAAAAAAGAGTGCTGCCCTGCAATCAAAGATTTCAGGAAAAGCACCCCATACACAACCAATGAGAAAATATTCTAACCAACAACAACGAAACAGATCAGGCAAATAAGAAAAAAAAATGGATTGTAATAAAATCTAAAACAGTAATGATGTTGTTACATGTACAGCATCATTACTGCCATTGCTGCCATTAAAAGATCTTCTAATAACGTTACAAACGTCACCGGCATTTCAGCCATTATTCCCATACAACCACATTTGGCATCTACCTTATTCCACAATGCATGTGCAACGCCAGCTGAACTGACAAGCATTAAGGCTAATACCGTCCAATTGACCAGCAAAAGCTGCCAACGAAACATATAGGCAACGCCAAGCCCTAATTCAATAAAGGGGTACCCCAAAGCGTATGGTCTACAAAGCCGAGCAACAAGATCATATTTTTCGAATGCATCAGCAAAACAACATAGATCCATTACTTTAAACGTTCCTGCCATGAGAAACATGATACCCATAAAGTCATTCATCCAATCATGAGTATGCGTAACAAGATGATCATGTCCAACAAATAAGAACTGCTTTGCAATAGTCAGTACTATTACCGCCGCATACATTTTGATAAGCGGCACAAATTTTTCTAAAGAATATTTTTCATCCATTACTCATCCTTTAAAAATAGATTAGAAGTTAAAATACGCCGATAAAATAAATCGAATAGAGTTAATTGGCTGCCCATGGTTTACTGCACCATATTCATTAGTAAACACATTACCAAATGATGTTTGTGTACATTCTACTTCTGCACTAAACGTCATTGGAGCAACAAGCCATTTAATACGCGGTGATACAGTCACCGTATAATCTATATCTGATGCATATTTAAAAATGACAATCTCACGGAGCGATTTGATACTAACAGAGGCTTTTGGGTTAGTTGGATCATGTACCGTAATATCATCCACATATGGCCACAATTTATTCTTAAAGCCAAGATTTTTAACAAATCCTATATACACTCCTGGGGATAATTTTTGATTCGTTGAAAAATCTGCGGACAATGACACCAACCTTGCTGGATCATAAAATCTTAGAATGTTTTTAGTTAGTGGTCTTTGTGGTTGATCACCCAATATTTTGGCCACCTCGCTTGTGCAAGGATCAACAATGCCAAAGCCTCCTAGTGGATGTGATAAACTTGAACCTACAATAAGTTTAGCTTTGGTTATGAGACGTTCAAACTCAACTTTTGCAAATGCCATGATGGAAAAACTGGTAACTCCTCGCTTGGTTGCTCCAAAACGATTAGAATAAAATGTTATACCTGGACTTGGGGACCTTGTCGATTCATTGTGAGATTTTGCCTGACTATCTGACGATCTTACTTGCGTGTTTTGTGACCTTATCGGAGGAACATACGACGGGGTATCGAGAATTATTGGAAGAAGCTTATCAATATCAAGTCTCAAATCGTTATCTTCAAAAAGGCGAGGCTGTTCTGTTTGAATATCAGCAGCAAGAGCAAATATATGTTTTTTAAATTGTGCACGACCTTGAAAATGGAAATTATACCATGTGGGATTCTGAAATTGTTCAGGAGAAATTCCAGAATTCTGCCGTGCTTTGTTATCTATATTGGTTAAAACAGCCATAATTAATTTGAATTCTGGTATCACTTTTTGCGTAACCCGGATTTGAAACAATCGGTTGTTTGGATCAGCAACAGCTCCTAGAATAGTAACGCGATCACGAGCAACAGAAACCTCAGGATCTTGGTCTGGATGCCATGTTTGCCCAAGCAATAAAATGGTTTTTTGCCACTCTAAATACATCGTAGCGTGAACAAGAAGAAAACCCGCGGTTTTTATACCGATACCCGGGTCAGTTGCTTGAACATAATTACTTTGAAATGGAGAATAAAATTCAAAAGAAATATCGCCCGTCAATGACGCATCCAATACTTTGGGTCCCGTAATCAGAGAACCCATGTGAGCATGTAAAAACGTCAAAAATTGAGACCGATCATTAACGTCACGGTTATTAGAATCATAACCTGGTTGAACGGGTACTATAAATGGTTGGAATTCTTGTAATATCGCTATTTGTCTGGTGACGTAAGAAGCCTCTGTTTGAATATAGCCAAAAGGCGTAAATTGAAAGATTGTTCTTTCTGCACCAGACGCATGCCAACCATGAGCACTTTTAAAAGCTTCACTCTCAAAAACAGAATCTTTAACTGCAGGCGGAGCACCATGGCTCGCTGCCGCACCATGATCAGCCGGCGCAGCCGGCGGAGGAGGTGGTGTTGCATGCCAACCATGAGCACTTTTAAACGCTTCGGTTTTATAAAGATCATCTGAAGCACTCGCTGGAGCACCATGACCTGCCGTTATAGCCTGGCGAGCTTTAGCAGCAGCAAGCTCCGGAGTACTGACCAATCCATGACCACCGGGCGCAGGATAGGCAGCACTCAAAACAGGCTCAATCTTTTTCAATTTTTTTGTGTAATAAAGAACACCACGCTCTGCCATTTTTTGGCCTTTTAGAGCTTGGTTGAGCTCAGGGGTGCCTTGAATACCTTGTTCACGATAGAATGCTAATTTCTTGTTATAGCTATCGGCCAACCCTCTATTCAGATGAATAATACGTTGCATTCTTGGTGCCACAGAATCAGCTGTAGCACCAGGCTTGAGCGTTTCCAAGAGTCTTTTTAATTCTACGAGTTCAGTTTCTGCTTCCTTAATTTGCTTATCCATAGCATCAATATCTGATTGTTGCAAAGATGACTGAGAAGGCACTACGGCATCAACATTACTCAACAAAGATGCTGTTGCTTGATACGCCTCACTACATACAGGTGAAACAACGATACCAATCAAAAACAACCTGTATAAAAAAACTCCCGCTTTCATGCCTCACCTACTCCGATCAGCAACACGTATTATGATATATGCAACATTATTTATAGTAGCTAGAGCCAACAATATAGGTCTTTTCACCCTTTTTTACTGAATCTATATAAGCGACTTTTGTTGCACCATTTGCTTTATACTTCACCGTGCTTGCACCTTGCTGTATCGTATCTATAAATTGTTGAATGTATGATTTTCCATCATCATCTTTTGCATCTTTAAGGTTTTGCCAAATGTAATCATACGTATCGCCGTAGGCATAACAAAGGCCCGTGGTATCGAAAACAAATACGTTCAAATCACCACGAATAAATTTGCCATTAGCTTGCGTAAATTCTGCAAATGCTATTTCTTCTGTATTACTCTGCAGCAGACTCGCAGCACTTTTTACTAAAAGAGACATTGTTTCAAATTTAAAGGTAGGAAATACTCCGCAACCAATAACATATTTACCAGTACCCATATCAACCATTTCTACATACGTTGATTCAAATGAATTCTTGGTTTTATAATCAACCCAACCGCCACCTTTTTTTGCTTTTTCAATCAACTCACGTACATAATATCTGCCATCGTCATCTTTATAATCATAATGATTAGCTTTAACAAAACCCGATCCATCTGCCAAAAGTGTCCCTTGTAAATCATATACCACGAGGTACAAATCGCCGTAACGGTAGTCATCATTCGCGCGTGAATTAAAGTCATCGGCCGCTACACTCAATCCTGCAGTCTTCATTCGAGTGTAACCTTTTTTCACTAAATCAATTGCTTGATCACGAGTGCCATCTGGATAAAAACCACAGGCTATAAAATAGTTGTTTCCTTTGGCATCAACAACACGTTCGGCATATGCTTTTTTGGTCGCACGCTTTGATTGATACGTAATCCAAACGCCTTCATTCGGCGTCTCTTGTAATCTTTTAATAATTTCTTGGTTGATCAACTTACCATCAGAGTCTTTATAGTCCCAACTGCTACCGCCAATTAATTCTGGGCGATCGCCTTGCGCCACAACAATACCTTTAAAATCAAGCGCGTAGAGGTATAAGTCACCTGAAATAAATCTACCTAATTTATAGCTAAAGGTACTGAATGCTTCTTCCTTTGGAAGTTTTTTTGCTTTGTAATCATTGAATAATGCAACAGCACCTTTTACAAAATTGACCGTAGCATCTTCTTTGGAATGTGGATAATAACCAGAACCGACAACGTACGTCTTTCCATCTTTCTTGAGCTCTTGCACATAAGAAACTTTTGTGCCATTGCGCCATTGATAGACAATTTCACCACCGCCATTCTTTGCCTTATCAATAAAATCTTTTACAACAGTCGTACCAAAAACATCGCGCAGATCGTAAAGATTTTTCCATACAAGGTCGCCTTGTTGGCCATGCGCCAAGCAAACACCCTTGTCATCAAAAACAAATAAGTAGAGCTCGCCCTTCACAAAATCTCTGGTATGCGTAAATTGACTGAACGCTACACTTGGTTCATTGTTTTTCAAGAACTCAATACCTTTTTCAACAAGCTCTCTTGTTGCTTTCTTTTTTGCTTTCGTATCAAACGGCTCTTGTTCATTAGTTATTACGATGGCATCATCGCCACGCGTTACTGTTTCAGTAACCGTTCCATCTTCTTCTGTTGTTGCTATATCAAGGGGTTCGTTAACGTCTCCTTCGATATCCATGGCATAATTAAGATCTACAATTTTTTTCTTAATTTTCGTTAATTTTTTTGGACGATAAGCATCAACGGTATTAACCGAAAATCCTGCGCAAGACACAATAAACGCGAGTAATAGAACTTTTTTATTCATCATAATTCCTTTTTTTCAAATACTTACTTTTTACTTCGTTCAATTAGTCTTGTCTGCGGCCAGTAAAACGCAATAACAACAAGAATAGATTAATAAAATCAAGATACAAAATCAGCGCGCCAAGAATAGCAATCTTACTTTTAACTTCTTCATTATCACCAAGTTGATGTGCCATAAGTTTAATTTTTTGTGTGTCATACGCCGTTAATAACGTAAAAGCATCATCAATAATACATTGCCCATGGCAGTCAGATCGGCTCTGGTAAAAAAGCCATAAATGGACATAATGCCAAACATGCCAGCAGTAATTAAGAAGGTAAGATAGATAGAACCTAAACTATAAATAACAAAAATAGGAGCAAGTGTTAACGCAACTGACGCCGCGTAAAGCAAGAAGCAACCAAGAGCGGTTGCAAAATTCATACGTAAAACAAAAGCACTTAAGCCAATGACTAAAGCAAGCTGCGCAATAAAAAGACCAATTAAAAGATAGGGGTGGAGCATCAATTGCTCTAAATAACCTGGCGTCCTTGCAAGATAAAAAGCAAGTCCGGCAGTCACCGCAAGTCCAACAGTCATCCAACCATACACCTTATACATGAAGCTTGATAAGCTCTCTTGTGCGCTATAGCTCTCATTATACATATGCTCTCCTTATTTTTTTTAATGTAAACTATGTGGACAGCATATAAACAGATCAACATTTGTTCAACTTTTTTTATTTATGCTCAAACGCCTCTCACATTTAATGCTTGCATAACTACTGCTTATTGCATATATACTTTAATCAGTATTCATATCTATATCATGTATAAAAAGGAGCATTCATGAAAAAAATGAACATAATGGCAACATATCTTTTATTGTTGCTACCAACTCAAATATTTGGAGCTGGGGCGCAAGAAACATCCACTGGCGGACGCAATCGAAATCAAATTAATTTTGAAGGCATATTAACAACACAGGAAGGCAACATCTATCAAGTAGAACAACTTAGTTTTAACAGACTCATTAAACAAATTCCTGTATTTGAAATGCCAAACGAGCAAGCAAGCACTTTAAACCCCGAACCTTCTAAGAAGGGCATGATAGAATACATGCTTTCAGAAAATCCCGAAAAAAAATTCGCTGTCTTTAAAATTGACCTTGCTGAAACAAAAACAATAGAAGCACCAGAACCAAATAGGATATGGAACTACCAAACAAAGCCTGGAAAAATCGCAAGAAGGTACATCAAAATAATAGTCACTGACAACGCCGGCAAAACTGACTCGTACTTAGTAGAAAATACCAAAACACTCTATTGCGCAGAAAAGACACCTGCAGGTCCTAAAGAATTAGAAATAAAAATGCCTGCATTCAAAAGATTAGAAATTACCGGATACTCTAAAGAAGAGAACGAAAATGACAAAAAAAACAAAGCAAAACAAAGCAAAACTCCTGCCGAAAAAAAAGCTTCTAACAAACAATATGGACACTCAGAAAAAATAACAAAGGCTTAATGAGTTACTACTTTTGAACGGAGCAAAGCCAATAGATTTTTTACTACGTTGCTGCTATAGTTAATAACTTGTTAAAAACAGTCAAAATTTTAAAAAAATTATTGTAAAGGAGCCACAATGGCAATTGCTATTACCCCAGAAAATTTCGAAAAAGAAATTGCTCAATCAACCAAGCCAGTCATTCTTGACGTGTATGCCACCTGGTGCGGACCATGCCAACAAATGATGCCCGTTGTTGAAGAATTGGAAAATGAATTAGGCAATACCTATAAATTTGCCAAACTCAATGTTGATGAAGCCCGAGAAATTTCAATTAAGTATGGCGTCACCTCAGTACCAACTTTCATCTTCATTAAGAACAATGTCGTTAAGGGCAAAGAAACTGGCTACATGAGCAAAGAAGAGTTACAAGAAAAAATCGAAACATTACTCGCGTAATCGATCACTTCTTCTTATCTTGCACTTCAAAGCCTAGTGCTTTTAATTGATCTCGAATTACATCAGCTCGTGTCCAATCTTTTGCGACACGGGCTGTTTCTCTTTCTGCCAAAAGCTGTTTAATTTCAGGTGTAACAATAGCTTCTTCAACCGGTAAGGGTTGTAGACTTAATCCCAACACATTTTGTAAGAATGCTTTTACACTGCATGCTTCGTGCGCTGTGCGTTGTAACTCGCCCAAGTTCTCAAACACTACACCAAGCATGCCGGGAGTGTTCAAATCGTCACACAAAAATACAAGCATTTTTTTGACAATCACTGATTCATGAACTGTTGCCGCATCAACATCTTGCGCAGTATACTCTTGCAATACACGGCATAATTTTTGATAACTTTTTTGTACCGCCTCAATATCATCAAAAGAAAAATCAAGGGGTGATCGATAATAATGATTTAAATAATAAAAACGAACCACCATGGGATCAAACTTAGTAAACACATCACGTAAGGTAAAAAAATTACCCAACGACTTTGACATCTTTTCTTTATTAATACGCACAAATGCATTATGCATCCAATACCGTGCAAATGGTGCACCGAACAATCCTTCTGACTGTGCTATTTCATTTTCATGATGAGTAAAAATCAAATCCATGCCGCCGGCATGAATGTCTATGTGCTTGCCTAAGTAATGTGCCGCAAGAGCCGAACATTCAATGTGCCAACCTGGACGGCCCCAACCCCATGGACTTTGCCAAAATTGACCCTCTTCTTCACTTTTCCATAAAGCAAAATCAAGAGGGTTTTTCTTTTTATCATTAGCCTCTACACGTGCACCAACTACTAATTCATCTAATTTTTGTTTTGAGAGCATGCCATACGCTGGAAATGCTGGAATATGAAAATAAACATCTCCATCAACCACGTATGCAGTACCATTATCCACAAGCCCCTTGATAAATTTTATAATAGCCGGAATCGAATCTGTTACACGAGGTTCATAAGTTGGGACAGTGCAATTCAACTGTGCCATGTCGTGCGTAAATGTAGTAATATAACGTTGAGCTACATCTTTATAATCCTGCTCATTGCCTGTCTCTTTAACCGCTTTACTGAGTAATTTATCATCGATATCGGTAAAATTTCTGCAATATTTCACGTTATAATTCAAAAAATTTAACAACCGATACAGTACATCAAAAATAACGTACACGCGCCCATGGCCAACATGCGCATAATCATACGGCGTAATGCCACAAACGTATAAGCGTACGTTATTGCCTTCTAGTGGTGTAAAAAGCTCTTTTTTGCCCGTTAATGTATTAGTAATTTTTAACATTGCTCTCCAGAGAATAAAATAATAATCATGCGTAGTTGTTTGTTTGATATCTTACAACAAATAACCAATGCTCTCTAGTCAATTTAAAAAAAAAGAGTATCTTATTGATCCATGAAGTAAACAGTGCCTTTAAACGCCACGGCAACACATGCCAGGAGCTTATCAATGAATTCTCTACGCAATAAAAGATACAAAAAATATGTTTTAACCGCCCTTTTATCAAGCATTTTGTGTACGACGTTTGTTATTTATTCAACGTCAACAGAAGATCCTACAAAACTAGAGTCTCAACGATCAGACACTGGTTCTCGCAAAATAAATGCTATAACGGTTCTTGATAATAAATACGTAACCGCTGAAGCAATCATTAGCCATGTGCCTTTTAAAGTAGGGGAACAATTCGATCCGCGTAAAAAAAGCACTCTCATCAAAAATATTTATGATGGCCTTAAACGATTCAAAAACATCAGTGTCTATGGCGAGAATATCGGTGACGATTCATTAAATCTGTATATCGTCGTTGAAGAAAAAAAATTATTAAAAAACGTTATCTTTGAAGGCAACAAACAACTGTCCGAAAAAGAAATTAAAGAAAAAATAAATTTCACCGATGTACCGGCAATTGATAAAGGCGAGTTGAAAAAATATGCCCAAGACATCAAAAAATTGTATCTTGATAAAGGCTACCACCGTATTGATATCGACACTGATTTAGACATCACTGGCGACCAAGCAACCGCAATATTCAAAATCACAGAACATAGCAAATCACTCGTTAAACAAATACATTTCAAAGGCAACAAGAACATCTCCAGCAAAGAATTGCGTGGCATTTTATATACACGCGAAGACTGGGTTCTGAGCTTTATGGATAAAGCCGGATCATATCATCCCGAACGATTAGAAGCTGATAAACAGATGATTGAACAGCATTATCAAAATCATGGATACCTCCAAGCAAAAGTTGCTGATATTGATATTGATATGAATCCCGTCAACAGCAACATCATCCTCACCTTTGAAATTCAAGAAGGCGATCTATACACCATCAATGAAATTAAAATTCCTACCCCTGAAGACCAGGTGATTCCTGAAGCATATTTGCTTTCGCAAATTCCTATCCGTCCAGGCGATCATTATTCACGAGAAGCAATTGTTGAAGCAATGAAGCGTCTTGAATTAATTTGGGGTAACCAAGGATATGTCTTTACACACATCGATCCATCAATTCAACCAGATGAAGAAACAAAAACGGTCAATCTAGCCTTCTACACCGAACTGGGTAATAAAGTATTTTTAAATAAGATCACCATTAAGGGTAATAAAAAAACAAGAGACCCTATTGTCCGTCGAAGATTGTTGCTCGAAGAAGGCGCATTGCTCACACAATCGCATATGGATGCCTCAAAAAGTCGCGTCGAAGCACTCGGTTATTTTGATCAACGAGATGGCGTTAACTGGAAACTCATCCGCGTAGGCGACGATCAAGCAGATCTTGATTTAATACTTAAGGAAACAAAAACCGGACGCTTCCACTTCAAGCTTGGTTTTGGCGGCGCAGGAGCAGATTTAAGCAATCCAACTTCAGGCATGTCAGTCGGAGCAGAATTGGCAGACACCAACTTATTTGGTAAAGGCATTCTGTTGAATCTTGAAACCAACTTAGCCAAAGAACAACAAAGTTTTAACTTCCATCTTGCACAACCATGGCTTTTTGACAAACCAATCTCTGGCGCCATGGATATCTATCACAAACGTCCTACGTATGATGACTTTAGAAACGCTTCACCAATCCACGAAAGACTCACCGGTGGCGCAGTAACATCTGGTGTCTATATGCGCAACAGATTTATGGACGACACACAAGTGTTATTCAGTCTTGGTGTCGACAATGTGCGTTATCAAAACCAATCATTGAGCAAAGAAGAAATTAGAAAGATGAGGGAGAATAATACTCCTATCGAACTACATACAACATTACCTTTTGGCTCTCCAGAAGCACGTGCCTTCCAAACAATTCTTAACAAAGAATTTTCACCTGGCACCTATCTGTGGTTTGCTAACAACCTTGAGCAAGATACCCGTAACCATCCAATGCATCCAAGCCGCGGTCATAAATGGCGCATAAGTAATCGATTCGCTTTCTCGGTAAAAGATAGTGCCATAGGATTCTATAAATTCGACTTAGATGGTACCTGGCTCACACCACTCATTGGTGAATATCTTTTAGTCTTCAAGCTTCATGCACATTTTGGATTTGTAACACCATTTTCTAATCACATAGTGCCGTATGGTGAATTATATAATATAGGTGGACCTGCTAGTATCCGTGGTTGGTTATTCGGACAAATAGGCCCTAAACTTGCCGGCGATTCTATCGGCGCCAAAAAAGCTATGTTCATTAACGCAGAATTAGTCTTCCCTATTACTCCCGATTTTAACATGAAGGGTGTATTCTTCTACGATGGTGGTTCAGGTTGGGATAATCCGTACGCCTGCTGCATAGATGTACCAGTAAATGATAATAACTTCAGCTACCGTCACGCGGTTGGCTTTGGTATTCGCATGCTCAACCCTATGCCAATTAAAGTTGATTGGGGCTTCAAGCTTGATCCACGCAAGAACAGACTCGATCCTCGAAGAAGTGAAAGCGCAAGCGAAGTACACTTTGGTATGACCTACGATTGGTAATAGTACCTTAACTTGCTTTAACTGTTTGTTTTAGCCATACAAGAATGATAGCATCCTCTATAATAACCAAACTATTATAGAGGATGCTTATGTTTATACCCAAATGGCTTAACCGTAATATTATGGCACTCGGCGTTGTCAGCCTTCTGGCAGACTTATGCTCTGAAATGGCGACCGCAATATTACCCACATTTTTATTATCCATTGGCGGATCCGCCGCAACACTCGGCCTCATTGAAGGCCTATCAGAAGCTTCAATCAGTTTCATAAAAATTTTTTCCGGATGGTATAGCGACAAGCTCGGCAAACGAAAACCATTTTCCGTCATTGGCTATTCTTTAACATCAATGGGTGTTGCCGTATTTGTAGTCGCAACACAATGGTATCATGTGCTTGTCGGTCGGCTCGTTGGACGCTTTGGTAAAGGCATCCGAGAACCATCCCGCGATGCACTTTTAGTAGAATCAACACCACCACAATTTTATGGAAGAATGTTTGGCTTTCATCGTGCCATGGATACTGTTGGTGCAATCTTGGGGCCATTACTCGCATTAGTTTTCATTAATCTTGTTGCATTACGTTGTATATTTCTCATCGCACTCATCCCCGGCATTCTTGCCGTGATAACAGTAATAGTATTCGTAGAAGAATCGCCACATTTACACTCGTTGCAGATGCCAATTATAAGCAGCATCCAAACACTCCCAACACAGTTTAAACAATTTTTAATTGCCGTACTTATTTTTGGCTTAGGAAATTTTACACACTCACTACTCATCATGCGCATCACGCAATTGTTAACCCCAACACAAGGCCTTGTGGCTGCCGGCACTTTAGCAATCATTTTTTACACACTACACAATGTAATCTATGCCGCGTGTGCGTATCCGATTGGTTATCTTGCAGACCATGTTAGTAAAAAAACGGTTCTCATTAGTGGCTATGGACTAACAGCACTCACATCACTGGGCTTCATGTTAAACACAACCAATATGATATTCATTGCTGCACTATTTTTATTGGCAGGAGTTTCCATGGCAGCCACTGATGCAACAGAGCGAAGCATTGCCGCTGATTTACTGCCTGCCGACAAACGAGGTACCGGATATGGCACATTGGCCATTGCTACGAGCATTGGCAGTCTTACCTCTAATATTACTGTTGGTTATGTATGGACCTATGTTTCACCCCAAGCTGGCTTTGGCTATAGCGCATTGCTGTGTTTATTAGGAACTTTACTATTAATTATAATAAAATTACCAACCAACGTTACACCACAAAAAAATATGCATAATATTTTAACGTGATATATAAAATACCAGCGCAATCTTCTAGGTAATGACACCAGACCATCGTCAGCAGTAAGATTTATTTTTTAGACAGACTCTTGATAACAATAGTTTTTCAAACTACAGAGCACTCATTGAAAGCACTCTGTAGTTTGAAAAAAATTAGATCAACCAATTTTTGTTATAATCAACGAAGCGTTGGCATACGAAATGCTGCCTGCAACAGCCGCATTCAGTGTGTGCCCGCCGCCTAAATCCTTTAATTTTAATGCACTGCCTGAAGATTCAACATCAAACATAAATGATGCATTAATCATATAAGAGGTATACGACCCGATAAGTGGAGTCCCATCAACATATGCACTTCCTGGAATTGCAGTACCAGCGTACTCCATATACCATGCATTAGGTATACCACAATCACAAACTTGACTGGTAGCACCTACACTCACAGAATATTGCACCAAATAACGTCCCGATTCATTTATGGTAATACTATCTGTTCCCGTCGCAAACGCAAAAGGTGGATTGGTAATAATAGCTGCCGTATCGAATGTAACATATCCGCCGTTCGAGACAGTTTGCATTGATGTATTATAAATAAATAATGATCCAGAAACGGCATTTATACCTGCAGCACCAGTCGCACCAGTTATGCCGGTTGTTCCGGTCGTACCCGTCGTTCCAGTTTCGCCAGTAGTACCCGTTGCGCCTGTTGCTCCGGTCGCACCAGTGCAACATGGACCCGTTGCCCCAGTCTCACCCGTTGTTCCTGTCGTGCCGGTGATTCCCGTCGTGCCAGTTGTACCAGTGGTTCCCGTACGTCCCGTTGTTCCCGTCGTTCCAGTAGTTCCTGTACGTCCTGTTGCTCCGGTGATTCCCGTCGTTCCAGTAGTTCCAGTTGTACCTGTCGTACCTGTTTCACCTGTTGTTCCCGTCTCACCAGTCGTACCCGTTATACCTGTTTCACCTGTTGTTCCTGTATCGCCTGTCGTTCCGGTGATACCGGTTTCTCCTGTTGTACCCGTGGTACCTGTTTCACCCGTTGTTCCTGTCGTGCCGGTGATTCCCGTCGTGCCAGTTGTACCAGTGGTTCCCGTACGTCCCGTCGCTCCGGTGATTCCCGTTGTGCCAGTTGTACCTGTTGTACCCGTTTCTCCTGTCGTACCCGTTATACCGGTTTCTCCTGTTATACCAGTCTCGCCTGTCGTTCCGGTGAT
>JAPLIR010000007.1 GCA_026389015.1 Candidatus Dependentiae bacterium
AAAAAGTTAAAGAAAACTTAATACAAACTCAAAAGGCCTTCAATGAGCTGAAGCAACAAGGTATACTTGATAACGATGATCACGAAATGGTACAAGCAGTTGAACGTGCAGTATCTGAACGTGGTGCGCCTATTCATAAAAACTATAATCAATTAACGTCTGAAGCAAAGAAGCTCTTAGCTGATTGTGGTGTTGCCCCAGAAAACTTTGAGGGTATGGTCGGTAATGCATTACAAGTGCATCTCTTTGATCGAACTAATGATGTTATCAATGAATTAGCAAAAATGGATCCTAAATATCTTAGCAATGATCAGACACATGAATACCTACAAGCGGCTTTAGACAGTTGTGCAGATACGGTTTATACGATTAAAAATGGCACACCACAAGAAGCTGTTGCTATGGCAAAGCTGGCCGATACATTCCATCAATGCTTACGAGTGAGTTATGGAATCACTAAAGGCATTGGCTACGGTCTTAAGAATGTCGTTCAAGATACTATTGAGCGTGGCGTATTGCCACAGCAAGTGATGATAGCGAAAAATCTAGCGCAGACATTCCAACTTATAGCGGCATTAAGCCAAACAGAAGATATAGGGGCAGCTATTGGAAAAGCGTATAGCGAATTCCAAAAATTGCCGTTAGAACAGCAAGCTGAACATATCACCACAATAGTTGCTACATTTTTAATACCGGTACCAAGCAAAATAAGTTCTGGTATTGCGAGTGCAAATAAAACTCTCACTAACATTGCCAAGATAGCTAAAAGAGAAGCTGCTGGCATACAATTACTTTGTAAAGTTGAAGGCGCCACGCTTAAACCGGGTCAAATCTTATCTGGAGTTCATGCTACACAAGCACCATTTATGGCAGGATGCCAAAGCGCGATTAAAACGGTTGCTAAAGGAACGAAAGCTTCGAGGCTTATTGGAAGGGCTGAGGAAAAGATTACTGCCGAAATTAGACAAAGTTTAAGATTCCTTCCAGAAAAAGGAGAAATAATCAATGGACGATTTTATACAAAACATGCATTAGAAAGAATGGCCCCAAACACACCGGAAATTATTGCTCAATTGCAAAAACGAGCTATCAACGAGGGGTTCATGCCCGGCACTAAGGAATTTATTGAATACGTGCAGCCAAGAAATATTCCACCTTCAGTAATAGAAGATGCAATCAAAACGATAAATCCAATTATCGGAACTGGGAAACACATAGGTACTTTGGAATATATTAAAGAAAGTGTTAAAATTGTTACCAATCTTAAAGGTGATGTTGTAACAATACATAAAATTTCAGGAAAATAATCCAATGTACTTCAATTTCGAACGTTATGAATTTTTAGAATTTTTTGATACTGAGAAAATCTTGGATGAAGAGATTGGATCAGTCCGGTATACTATTAGATTAGAGCATGATTTTTCGTTTGAAATTTACGTATTAGCCATAGATAAATATATGTCGATAACTCTATACCACAGCAAGTTATCTCATGTTATTTTCAATATAGGTTTTCACGAAATAGATAAAATAAGACTAGAAAAGACGCCTAATGCAACCTTTTTAGTCTTATACAAAGAAGATCCAGAAAAATTCCCTTATCATGATGAAACAACAAGGGAACCTTATTTGAAAATTATGATCAAACCGAGCGTTGCAATTCAGTTAAGTCTTTAATGTGCTCAAAGATTAGGAATCAATGAATACAAGACTACAATTTGGTAAAGAACTGCAAAAGCGAGTAACGGAAAGACAAGATATAGTTCAAATAGGTCGATGGATTTTCACAATATTTTTTAATTGGCCAAATTCCCAGGACAAAGATTTTTTGAATTTACTATTACATCTAAGCACAATGGAAGAAGGTCCTGAATTTGCATTTACTTATGAAGAGTTAAATCAAATAGCTGATGATCTCATTGCTGGTAAGAATGTTAAATTATAGCCGACAAGCTCTAATAAATTTGGGAAAAAATTATGGATGGAAACTTTGAAAAATGCCGTTGTTGTTTTTGTAATAAAGAGATTAAATCTGATAAATTCAATCCCTGTGACTTAATAATAGGTACTAACTGGGATAAACCAAAAGATAAACAACAGAGTCAATTCTTTTGGTGCCACCTTGAGTGCTTCAGAGACAAGTTACATGAAAATATGCGTATTCATTTTTTACTTCACTTGGTTAGTCCAGAGGGTGACATAGAAGTAAAATAGCATGTTAAAATTGAAAACACCTCAAAATAAAAGAATTAGTATGACTAGAACCTTAACATTTAAAAAGATCTAAAGTGGGTCGATACGTACAAATAAAAAAATATAAAAAAGAAGACTCTGTAAATTTTTATGAAGTATCTTCACCAGATTATTCAGATGTAAAGCAATTTTTTATAAGCATTGATGCAGAAAAAAAGACAATATGTTTTTTTAAAACCAATAATTTTTCGCTTCCTGATTATACGATGATTCTCAAATTAAAGCTTTGTGCGATGAGACCTTATATATTGTGTTATGATGTGGTATATCACAATGAAGAAGCTCTCAATTATTTAACTACGATAACCCTCGATTACAGCTTTAATGAGCTCGTGGATTTACTAGCGAAAATGGGTTTTATTTCACCTGGCATAGATAATTTTCAATTAATAACAAAAGAACAAATAGATTCTCTAATTTTAGAAATGAACACAAAGAAAAATGATCTGTAGTCATCTACAAATACTATATATGCAGTACTATTTTTCTGGATTCAAAGCGCAACCTTGTTGGAAGTCAGCTAGCCAAGAAATAAAATTATTTTTATCATGTAAATATGAGTCATCCATATCTAGAATATCAGCTCCTGATAACCTTTTCAAAGCTCTCCATACCACAAAATCATTGATTTCATCTGGATCATTGTTAATCCATGGGCCAGCCCAATCAGATATAGTCTGAGGGGTTAGGGTGCCATTAATTAATGATTCTAGCTTGTCTCTAATTTCTTTGCGGGATGGTAACCCGTTTGAATAAAACGTCATAACTTTCCTAACGAACATTAGTAAATTCACCATTCTATCAAAAATATAAGGATACATGTGTCAACAAGGGGTCTCTCACCTTTGAATTTTTTTACAAAGAACTCCAATTCTTTTTCTGTTGATTATACATGTGGATAGTTCCTGTTGCCAAATCGAAGTACCATGCATGGATTTGGAGCTTTCCTTCTTTAATTCGTTTTTGTATCCATGGGAAGGTTTTTAGATTATTCAGGGAATTTACAAGGGTGTATTGTTCGCATAGGGTTGTCTTAGTTTTTAGCGACTCGGAGCCATACTTTGTGGTGACTTTTTCATAAGCAGGGCGCGCGAGCTCCATCCATTTAGTGATAAAGCTATCGGATTTTTCTTTCTTGAGTTGATCGGTAGCGTTAAAAAGAGATTGAATGCCGCCACATTGCGTGTGACCAAGTATAATAATGTGGTTAACTTCAAGCGCATTTACGCCATATTCTAATGCTGCACTGGTTCCATGGTACGCGCCATCACTTTGGTAGGGCGGTACAAGGTTTGCTACGTTGCGTACAACGAATAGTTCTCCTGGTAGGCAGTTAAAAATCATTGAAGGGTCAACACGTGAATCGGAACATGATATAAGCATAATTTTAGGATTTTGTCCTTCTACGACAAGTTTGTTGTAAAAACTTTTGTAGGGACTTGATGGAGCAAAGTATTTATCGTGAAATTGTTTGTTGCCATCAACAAGTTTTTTGATTTCTTGGGAAGCGCTAGAGGTCTTATGTTGTACGGACAGAGAAGCTTTTTTTGCATGAAGTAACCCAAAGTTGGTTAAATAGATGAGTAGTACAAGAGACTTTAGTATGAATTTTTTTATTGAAGAATGCATAAATTTGTCCTTGCTTTAGGTAAAGACACTTGTTTAATGATAGAATTTTTCAGCTATTTATTGTTAATTGTAGCTGTGCTTACAGCTTTTTTGCAACGGTAAGTATTCGATCGGTTTCTGTTGTAATAAATTCCGATCCATCGATTGAACAGTGGGCAATAAGCTGAAATCCATTCTTTTCTAACATATCTTTGAGTTGTAGGGCAGTATAAATCTGCAGCGTTTGTTCATGGTGAGATACTTTGGGAGTTTCGGCATCTTTTTGAATATAAGAAGTAGTGTAGGAAGTTAGAACGCCTTCAGGATTTATTGTGCTATATTGAATATCTCGAATTTTGGTATCGCCTGTGGTTTTTTGCCAATCAATGGTCAGGGTCGTTATGTTATTATCTTTTGCCAAATACTCTAAATTGTTGATGTCGAATATATATAAGCCACCACTTTTGAGGTTGCTGTTTATATTTCGCATAGCTTTTTCAAAATCAAGGTTAGTAAGGTGTCCTACAGCATTGAAGATGGTAATAACGGCATCAAATTTACCGACATAAAGGTGGCGCATGTCTCCTTCGAGAAATTTTATAGGTAATTTCTCTTGACTGGCTTTATTTTTGGCAATTTTGAGCATGAGAGGATTTATATCTACGCCGATGACATCATAGCCACTTTTTGTAAGCCAGAAAACTTGAGAGCCGGTGCCACAGGAAAGATCAAGAACATTTTTAACGTTATAACTTTTTAGTATATTCTCTATGGTTTGATTGATTACTTTTGAATTCTCTTCATTAAACTCGTCATAGTTCTTGGCTTCTTTATTGTAATGGGATGCCTTGGCGCTCGAGTGGGATGATTTCATAGGATTTCTTTCTAAAGTAAAATTGCAGTTTTGTTATTTATGTATTTATTATTTTTTAATCGATCTTTCAGTCTATCATCAATATTACAAAAACTATTATCTAATATTTTTAGAACCTATCCGGAAAGTCTTCGACAAAGCTCAGACAGGACGGCGGAGAGTTGTTTTTCCCGCCGACGTCCCTGAGCTTTGTCGAAGGGTGTGTCGAAAATTGCGCGTAAATATAATTTCCGGATAGGCTCTTATTTAAGATGACCTGAATGCTCCATGGTTTCTTAATGATCATCTTTATCGCAGTAAGCGCTCAGGCGCTTTAAAAGCTGCCAAAAATGGATCAGGAAATCACCTTATTCTCCAGTCTTTTTGTAGTTTTATTGTTTGTCACTTGATTCTAAAAATTTCTATTTGTTATATTGTATACAAGTAGGGAGTACAAGCATTAGGTAAGGCATGTATATTAAAAGGGGGTTATAAGATGATTAGTACATTATTGCGCAGATTTGTCCTTTCATTTTTATTTCTTTGCACTGTGGCATCAGCAAACTACTTCGATGATAATTATTGTTTAACAAAGCCTACGCGTTGGATTACTAATCTTGCGTCTGACACCGCAAACCTTTTTATAAATTTTGTAGATTTGGATACGGTTAAAACATTCATTTTTACGTTTCCTCTCTATGCAGCGGGCCAGGCTTTTGATGAAAGGCTGCATCATTGCTTTTATGATATGCACCATCACAAAAATATTAACAAATGTCCCTCTATAGCACGAAAGTGGGCTGATACGTGGGCTATACGAACGGTTGCGGCTGTTAATGCTGGTTTTTTATTCTTGTCGAAGAACGAACGACTACGGCAAACGAGTAAGATGTTCCTGATTGGATTACCATTTTTAGTATTAACAACGCATGCTTTTAAGCATGTTTGCTACGGTGAATTTTGTTTGCGCCCCCTGCATGATAAATTTTGTCCAGACCATATAAGAAAACGAGGGGGATTCCCTTCAACGCACGCAGGTGATTTTGCTTTTGCTACCACCTTGTTTGCATTGCAATTTGGTCCTCGAGCAGCAGTACCGTTAGGGCTTGTTGGCGGGGCGGTACTTTGTTCCTTTGTTAATGATAACCGTCACTATCTTTCACAAATAATTGCTGGTGCAGGTTTGGGTGTTGTATTTGCTTTCGCGGCAGATAAAGTCGTTAATAAAAATCTTGCTAGAGATCTCAATATGCATATTGATGTTACGCCACAGGGTAGTCCAGCTCTTGCGTTGTCGTGGAAGTTTTAATCCGTTTTAGGAGTAAACTTCTCAAGGGCGTAAATACCGAGTTCTTTTTCAATAACGACGACTTGGTTGAGTGTTTTCTCAAAACCGTGCTCGCCAAAACGTTCTTCTTCTGTTTTATCAAAAAAAGCACTCAGTTCTTTGAACTTCTCTTCACTAATCAGTGAGCGTACTAGAGGAAATAACACGGTGTTTTCACGGGCTTCGTGCGGGCGATACATAGTGATGAACTTCTTGAGTAAGTTCTTTATGGTCTTTTTAGTGGCTGCGTTAGGGGTGCCAGCTGTTGCAAGTTCTTGTAATTGTGTGGTGATGACTCTGCCTTTTTTGTGTTGGTCTCTCAATGTTTTAACGAGCTTAACTTCTTTTTTTTGTGCCTCAAAAAGGGGAAACACGTAATCTTCTTCCAGTTTTTCGTGATAATCTTCAATAAAGGACTTTATGATGTCGGCTGATCTGCTGAGTGTTGAGATAGGGAATTCTTGCTTGGTATCTATGCGTTTAATGATTTCGTCATAAATCAACAGTAATCGGTTTAAAATACCATGCTCGCGCATTAAATCTTCGGTGAATGGGATGCCGAACTCTTCTATTTTAAATACAGTATCCTCGCTTGATTTATTGTTTTTTTTGTTATTGGCCATGAGGCATGATGGATTTAGGTACCCGAGGGCTATTAAGCCCATGATACACAGGCTGTTTTGTTTGATTTTCATTGAATGATCCTTTTTTTAGGGTCAAATTTAGAGTAGGTTTGCCTGAAATGATAGCATGGGGAGCTGGGCTGGAATCAAGAAAATGGGCTTTTTTTACATAAAGCCACTTGAAATAGGGCTTTTGGTATTTACAATAGCCGTAAATTAGGGGATACTGTAAGGAAGTTTATCTATACGTTTAATTGTTAAAAAGACCCTAGTCCAAGGAAATTTATATGAAAAAAGGTATCCACCCGGAATTGCACCAAATTAACGCACGTTGCGCTTGTGGTAATTCATTCCCAACAACTTCTACCGAAACTGAATTGCGTGTGACGTTGTGTTCAAACTGCCATCCATTCTATACTGGCGCGCAAAAGTTTATCGATACAGCTGGTAGAATTGAAAAATTCCAAAAAAAATTCAGCAAAAAAGCGTAGGCGTAACCTCCTATGGCAATCAAATGGGATGTACTGCAAAAGCGGTATGATGAGCTTGCGCAGATCTTAACCGATCATGCTGTTGATCATTCAAAACGTCATAAGCTTCAAAAAGAGCTCTCGTTTCTTACGGGGATTCTAGCCAAGAATACTGATATTGTTAATCTGCAAAAACAGATTGTGCAAACAGAGTCTCAGGCTGCTGCTACTACCGATCCTGAAATGGCAGAACTATTTGCCGAGGAACGTGCTGAATTACAAGCTAAGCTTAATCAAGAAAAAGTTGAACTTGAAAATCGTATGTTTCCACCGAGTGAGCATGATAATCGTTCGGTGTTTTTGGAAATTCGTGCCGGTACAGGCGGTCAAGAGGCGGCACTTTTTGCGGGCGATTTACAACGCATGTACACCAACTATGCCTTGAGAAAAGGCTGGCGTGTTTCGGTGGAAAGTTCTAGTTCGACGGATCTTGGCGGTGTTCGAGAAGTTGTGCTCAACATTCAAGGGCAAAAGGTTTATGGTCACTTAAAGCATGAATCTGGTGTTCACCGTGTTCAGCGAGTGCCTCTGACCGAAACCCAAGGGCGTGTACATACTTCAACGGCTACCGTGGCAGTATTGCCTGAAGCAGAAGAAGTTGACGTTTCTATCAATCCAGCAGATTTGCGTATAGATGTTTATCGTTCAGGCGGCGCCGGTGGTCAGCACGTTAATACTACTGACTCTGCGGTTCGCATCACCCATATTCCTACCGGAACGGTTGTTGCTTGCCAGGATGAACGTTCTCAGCATAAGAACAAAGCCAAAGCTATGAAGTTGCTGCAATCTCGTATTCTTGCTCATCATTTGGAAAAATCGCATCAAGAATTGAGCGAACAGCGTAAAGAGCAGGTTGGTACTGGTGATCGTGCAGAAAAAGTTCGCACCTACAACTTCCCTCAAAATCGGGTAACCGACCATCAAGTTGATGTGACGCTCAAAAAACTAGATATGGTTATGGAAGGCGCTTTAGATGAAATCATTGATGCGTTGGTTGAAAAAGAGCGGGAAACACGTCGTAAAGAATTTGTTGTTCCTGTTTAAAGACCTTTAGATACATTTTTTCATGCTATATATTTAAAAAACACCCGGGGCTTATCGCCAAGGGTGTTTTGTTTTATAAGAACAATTAAACGCGGGACATTTTTTATGATCTTATTTTCCTATCTCTTAGAATATAACCGTTACATGAACCTTCTTGGTATCGCCGTGATTATTGGTATCGCGGTTTTATTTTCCCAAAAGCGTTCTCATATTAATGTTAGACTTGTTATAAAGGCTTTGCTGCTCCAATGTGGCATAGCCTTTTTTGTTTTAAAAACTACCATTGGACAAACCATACTTGCTCACGTTGCCGCATGTGTATCAAAAATGTATCAATTTGCCGATGTAGGTGCCGGATTTGTTTTTGGCTCTTTAGTTAATGCCAACGGCCCATGGGGGTTCATTTTTGCGATTAAGGTATTGCCCGTTATAATTTTTTTTGGTGCTGTTACCGCATTGCTTTTTCATTGGGGTATTATTCAAATTGCTGTTTCGGGCATTAATCATCTCATTAAGCCATTGCTCGGGACTTCCGGTGCAGAAACATTGTGCGCATCAGCCAATAGTTTCTTAGGGCAAACAGAAGCGCCTTTATTGGTGCGTCATTACTTAAAAGAGATGACCAAATCGGAAATGTTGGTGGTTATGGTCAGTGGTATGGCGACAATTAGTGGTTCAATATTGGTGGTGTTTGCTGCCATGGGTGTTCCAGCGCAGCACATGTTGGCTGCCAGCGTCATGGCTATTCCTGCTTCCATTATGATCGCAAAAATTTTGCTACCAGAGATCGGAACTCCTGCAACATTGGGTACCGTAACTTTAAAAAAAGAATCTGATGCAGGCAATGCCCTCGATGCAATTTCAACAGGCACCTCAGATGGTTTGCAGTTGGCGATTAATGTTGGCGCTATGCTTATAGCATTCCTGGCATTACTGGCGATGATTAATTATGGTTTGGGTGGCATAGCTTTGATAAGCAATGAGTTTTTCTCCTATCTTGGTTTTGCCTTTCGTTTACCCAGCGGTTTTAGTATTGAGACAATCTTTGCTTATTTGTTTGCACCGTTTGGCTATTTATTAGGCTTTACGGGGAGTGAAGCTCTTGCGGCAGGTGAGTTAGTTGGTACTAAAGTAGCAGTTAACGAGCTCGTTGCTTATAGTCAGATGGTCACCATGGGGTTGTCGGCAAGAACTGTTTCTATTATCACCTATGCATTGTGTGGTTTTTCTAACTTTTCTTGTATTGGTATTCAGATTGGTGGTATTGGTGCGTTGGTGCCAGAAAAACGTCCATGGCTTACACAATTAGGCCTTTATGCAGTGCTTGGTGGCACATTATCCAATCTGTTGTCAGCGATGATTGCAGCATTGCTCTTGTAAGCTCGCTTAAAAAATTATAGAATAATGTAACGAATGATTGAGTAATTTATATTACTTCGTTGTTCGTTTTTTTTTGTAAATTTTTTTTGCATCAATTATAGAAGCGGTACATATGACAAAATTTATTGTGGTAACAGGTGGGGTTCTTTCTGGTGTTGGTAAAGGTGTTACGACCGCGTCTTTAGGAAAAATTTTAAAAGAGCATGGCTATAAAACAACGCTCATTAAAATTGATCCGTATATAAACTTTGATGCGGGGACTTTGCGTCCGACTGAGCATGGCGAAGTATGGGTTACCGACGATGGTGGTGAAATTGACCAAGATTTGGGTACCTACGAACGTTTTATGGATGAATCAATTCCTAAAAAAAATAATCTTACCACAGGTCAAATTTATAAAGCGGTCATGGATAAGGAACGTGCAGGGTTCTATTTAGGCCAGACCGTTCAATTTGTCCCACACATTATTGATGAAATTAAAAAACGATTAAAAGAAGCGGCATGTGACCACGAAATTGCGATTGTTGAAGTTGGTGGCACGGTCGGTGATTATGAAAACGTTCCCTTTCTTTTAGCGCTCAAAGGTCTTGACCGCGAAATGGGCGCACAAAGCACCGCGTATGTGTTGGTGACCTATTTGCCTATTCCTGACCATATTGGTGAAATGAAAACCAAGCCAACGCAACAAGCAATCAGATTGCTCGGTCAAGAAGGCATTCTGCCGGACTTTATTATTTGTCGTGCTAAATATCCTTTAGACGCTGTGCGTAGAAAAAAAATAGAAGAGTTCGCCAATATCTCTTCCGATCATGTTATTTCGGCTCCTGATATTGAAACTATTTATCAAATACCGCTTGATCTTGAGCGTGAAGGTTTGGGCGTGAAAGTCTTAGCGCATCTTGGATTAACCTCGCGCAAGCAACCAAATTTAACGCAGTGGCAAGAATTAGTTACGGCGATAAAGAGCCCGGAGCGTCGCGTTACTGTCGCCATCGTTGGAAAATACCTAGAAAGCGGTGATTTTAGTATGACCGATAGTTACGTGTCTATTTATCAAGCTCTTATCCATGCTGGTGCCCAACAAAATTGCGGCATTACCATTAATTGGATTGACGCCAAAACATTTGAAACCGATCCAAGTAAGCTGAGTGAACTTGCAGCGGCAGATGGCGTTATTATCCCTGGTGGTTTTGGTACTGCAGGTGTTGAAGGTAAAATGAAAGCTATTGAATATGTGCGAATTAACAAGATCCCGTATTTGGGCTTATGTTATGGCATGCAATTAGCGGCAGTTGAATTTGCCCGTAATGTATGTGGTTTTTCGCAAGCAAACACGACCGAAGTTGATAAAGATACCTTGCATCCCATCATTGATATTTTACCAACACAAAAACAGTTGCTTGAGTCTTCGGATTATGGCGGTACCATGCGATTAGGTTCTTATTCTGCCGTAGTAAAAAAAGAAAGTTCTGTGGAGCACCTGTATCAAGGAGCATCGGTCATTAAAGATGGGCAGACATTTGTGTCTGAGCGTCATCGCCATCGTTACGAAGTTAATCCGCGCTATGTGCCAGCATTAGAAGACAAAGGGCTTTCGTTCTCTGGCTATCACGTGCGAGAAGATGGCGCTAAGTTGATGGAATTCTTGGAGTTACCTGAACATCCATTTTTTATTGCTACACAAGCGCATCCAGAATTTAAGAGCAGGTTGGGCAATCCTAATCCGTTATTTGCTGGTTTTGTGAAAGCGTGTTCGGTAAAAAGATAGGTTTTATTTAAAGACTTTAGAAAACATAAAAAAGGCTCACTAAATTTTAGTGAGCCTTTTCTGTTGTAATGCGAATGTTAGTTTCGTACTTATCCGAGTAAACCAGTACACCAGTCCATATTGGGGAATGTTGAGGCAGATTGTGTAGGTTGGACAGTCGTTGGTGCCTGTGATGGTGTTGTGATTATAGGCGTTGCAGGAGCTGCTGTAACCATGGGCGCTACCGTGACGACGGTAGGTGCTGCCGGAACGATTGGCGCTAATGGCATAACGGATACGATTGGTACCGTTGGTATTATTGAAGTTCCTGGAACAGTTGGTATGGTTATGGCTGGGGTGCTTGCTGTTTGGTAGCGTGAGTAAACAGGTGTATAAATTCGCGTGTTGCGCCACATTTGCTGGCGCTTAAATTGCTCTGCGGACACTTGTGCCGCCTCAATGGCATATTCTTGAGTAGACATCACCTGCTGGCGGATACTTAATAAGAGTGCTTGTATAAACTTTAGGTTGCCAAGCATGATTCTCAAGGAGTCTTGTTTTTTGCCAAACGACTTAATTAGAGCATGTTTATCTGCATTGTTTGAGCTGATAATAGTGGCCTGCCGTTCAAAAAGTTCAGCGCTCTTTTTCTCTAAATTTCTTATGTGGTTATCAATGTTGTTAACCTGACTTTGGAGTTGTGAAACGTATGTCAAAAAAGGGCGTCGCCCCATTGACTCATTTAATGTATTAAAGAGCGTTTTGAATTTTTCTGCGACTGCAACGTTATATGCTGTAGTTTTTAGAACAGAAAGTTCTTTTTTATAGGTTTCTTGTATTTCGCCGGCATTTTTTTCTGCCTCTAAGCAAAGATCTTCTGCCTGTTTAATAAGTTCAGTATCGGTAATCGGGAGCGCTGCATACTCATAGATGGCTGTTCCCAAGAAGAGTGTGCCGACCGTTGCTGCTGCAATAACGGCCGCTTGTTTGCCGTTAAGGTTGGAGATATGGTTTTTTAGTGATGCTATGTATGAATTGGTATGCGCACTATTTGTAGCTAATGTAAGGAGTATGATGAGCGCTATGGAGCGTTTTGATATAAACATAAAAAGGTTTCCCCTATAACTGAATAGTTAAACTATTAATGATCCCTAGAGATAAGGATAGCATAGGAGCAGGAATGGTCAATTTATTGTTTTTTAATCAAACAAAATAATCGTAATTGAAATTAAGGAGTGCTCCTTGTTTCTTTTCATTTTGTTGCAATAAAAAAGGCCCATCCGGAGATGAGCCTTTTTTTATAAGATCAAACTTGTTATCTTTGTACGCATTTAATTGGTAATTTACCTGGTGTTCCTAAAAACACATTCAAGCCAGCATCAGAGAATTTGAAGAATCCTGTGCCTAGATGTTTTGTTCTTTCAACGAATTTCTCACAGAAGGTTCCTTCAGTGGTATCGGCAGCTATTTGAGCAACAATCACGAGGGTAGCGGTTATGCCAACTGCTGTCAGTATAGACTTAAAGTAATAATGGAACCAGCCACCAAGTCCTTTAGGATAAGCAGCGCTAGATACGGTTAATCTGCCACTTTCCATGTCGATCATAGCATAAGGTTTTCTGCCTTTGTGGCCAATTAAGCCGTCATCTAAAAGATAAAAAAGATTGTCTGTTACGTTCTCTCCAACAAAAAGTTCATCTAAATTATAGCGTGCAGGTTTGTTGCCGCCTTCACGGGTATAAAAACGGAGGGTAGCGGCAAAAAGCGCAGCGACGGCAGTTGTTTTTACTGCATCTTTAGGAGATGGTAAATAATCAGTGACGGTGAATGCTTGTGCGGGGACTGTATTTAACAGTGAAGCAATAGTCAGTAGGCAGAGAGCCATTTTCTTAAACATGTTTGTAAAACCTTTTTTGATTAATGATTGATAATGAGATATTGATACTACTTAATTAAGCGGCACCAATATACTCATTGGTTGCAAGCATGTCAATGGAAACGAAAGCGCCCAAGGGCTTAGAAGAGTCCTTGGGCGCGAAGTTTTGCAGTTCTTGTTGTAGTCTATTGTTAGTAAAGATAGCTGATTAATGCTGCAACAAAAGTAATGATTGCAGGGATAACGATCGGCTTAAAATCAAACAATTTGTAAGCAATATTGCAGAAAGTGATGGTGATTAATATGGGATAGCCTACATAAGTTATTGGTCCACCGGTTAGTTTAAGTACGTGTCCTAATCCAAAGATTGAAAGAGGTAGGCATGCTAGTAGCGTTAACCCCAGGCATGTTGAAAAGCTTAAATGATTATGCAATAGAGTAAACTGTGTATATTCAGCAACAACGGCGCTCAAAGCAATAGCTGTTGATAGACAAGCCATTAATACTGCGGTTGCAATAATAAAGGCGCCATAGGAACCAAGAACGTTGAAGGCTATTCCGCGGAACAATTCTCCAGCGTTTGCTCCTTCAAGGCCATGACCGTGATAAGCACCCAAGATGCTCATGCCGATATACACAAGACCGAGTAAGGTTACACCAAGTATGCCTGATTTAAGGCCAACCCACGCAAGAAGACGCGGTTTTTGCGCTAGTTGTTGTCCAAGAGTTTTTTTCAAAATGTTTAATACAATGGCAGAGAAAAATAATGCACCAAAAAGGTCCAGTGTTTCATAGCCGGTCATAAGACTTGATTTGAAAATTTCAAAAGGAGGGTTTGTGTTAGGCGTCAGGTAGCTCGCGCTAAAAATACCTTTAGTGATAATGATGATTAACGATACAAGGAGTGCGGGACTAATAACATTGCCTAAGATATCAACGATTTTATTCTCGCGGTAGGTTGCAAGAAAGGTAATGCCAAGGAAAATGATGCTAAAAACGCATGAAGATAATGGGGTGATTACTTGCAAAAAGTTCCATGGTATGAATGGTGCAATCATGGTATGGGATAAGGTAGTGATACGCGGAATGGCAATGATAGGCCCGATGATCATCATGCAGATCCATATCAATATGCCGCCTGGAATTTTGCCAAGACGATTAAAAAACTGTTCGTAGTTACCATCAAAAAGAATCATGCCGATTAGGCCTGCTAGGGGAATACAGACAGCCGTTAGAAAAAAACCCGCAATACCAATACCAAGTTGACTTCCTGCGGTCATGCCGACGACGAGCGGGTACATTAAATTACCTGCGCCGAAAAGCATTGAGAATACAGCAAGACCTGTTGTTACGGTATACGATTGTAAAGGGTTTTTCATGAGACCATCCTTAATGGTTGTACGGTTATTTTATGGTGATCCATAAAATGATTAATGTGATGATAATGATAGCTATAATTGACAACGTTAATACAATATTTTTTTGTTGACAATTAAATAAAGAGTATATCGATTTAATCATGTTTTGCAAATTGGCACCATGGTATAAGAAGGTCGCAAAGCAGGGTTATAGGCACTCGCTGATTATTGGTGTTTAGATCCGTTATGTTTGTTGTTCTTGCAAAAAAATCCTTAAACCTCGCTCGCCCTGAGTGTTTTACCAAAAAAATTTTTGGTTATACCATACAAGTAACAGACATAGAAAAAGCGCTATCCACCGCTCGCCCTGAGTGTTTTTTGAAATGCGTAGCATGAAAAAAATGTAACGAACGGGTCGGGGGACAAATGGCTTACAATTGTAAATTTTTTTAGATCCGACCCTTCGATACTATTCTTTTCAAGAATCACTCAGGGCGAGCGGATCTGCGCTGCTTTTGTGTAGTTGTGAATTGTTTTAACTAATATTGTTCTTCAGGCAAGACGGCGTTCTGGCTATATTCTTTTTTCATTGTCTTATCCCCTATCTTTTTTTCTATAGTAGTTAATAAGTTTTAAATTCAATGTCAGTGTTAGGTGGTAACCATGAAATTTATAAAAAGATTTGATGAAGTTTGCATGCAGGATATTGCCCAAGTAGGCGGCAAAAATGCCTCATTAGGTGAAATGATCGGCGCATTGAGCAAGCAAGGCGTTCGCTTGCCCACCGGGTTTGCCATTACTTCTGATGCCTATTGGCATTATCTTGAGTTTAATCATCTGCTAGAGCCCATGAAAAAGATTATGGCTACGCTGGTGGACGTGCGTGATTTTGCAAAGCTTAAAGAAGTTGGTCGTTCTATTCGTACCATGCTTGAAAAAGCCACTATGCCCGATGATTTAGCGCAAGAAATAGCCGCAAGCTATCAAGCGCTTTCAAAACAATACGGAGTCGATGCGTGTGATGTTGCGGTACGCTCATCGGCAACGGCAGAAGATTTGCCGACTGCTTCTTTTGCAGGGCAACAAGAGACCTATCTTAATATTCGTGGTGTAGAAACTCTTTTGCTAGCCACACAAAAATGCATTGCCTCATTGTTTACCGATCGCGCCATTGTCTACCGTATTGAAAATAAATTTGACCATTTCAAGGTCGCGCTTTCGGTTGGCGTGCAAAAAATGATTCGTTCAGATTTAGCTTGTTCTGGCGTTGCATTTTCTTTGGATACTGAAACTGGTTTTAAAGATGTGGTGATGATTAATGCATCATATGGCCTGGGAGAGAGTATTGTAAAAGGGCTGGTTATCCCTGATGAATATAGTGTATACAAACCAGCACTCGAAAAAGGTTTTGATTCGATTTTGAAAAAACAGATTGGTGACAAGCAAACGAAGATGATTTATACCGACAATGCTAACGATCCTGTTGCTACGGTTGAGGTCGCTGAGGTTGATCGTAAAAAGAGTTGTCTGAATGTTCAAGAAATAGTTGAACTTGCAAAAGATGTTGTGCTTATTGAACGGTATTATTCCGCTCTTAAAGGTTCTTGGTCTCCTATGGATATTGAATGGGCAAAAGATGGCCTTGATAATAAGTTGTACATTGTGCAGGCGCGCCCAGAAACAGTGCATGCAAGTCAGGAGCATGTGCATACCTTAACGCGTTATGAACTTAAATCAGGGCAAAAGCGCATTGTAGCGACGGGGCAAAGTATAGGGCAGCGCATTGTGTCTGGCACGGCACGGGTCATAAAGAGTGCCGATGACATTGGCCAGGTTCAGGATGGCGACATTTTGGTCACCCAAATGACTGACCCCGATTGGTTACCAGCAATGAAAAAAGCCGTTGGCATTGTGACCGAACGGGGTGGCAGAACCTGTCATGCGGCTATTGTGAGTCGCGAGCTTAACATTCCTGCCATTGTCGGCGTGCAGGATGCTACAACGGTCATAAAAAATGGCCAACAGATTACGTTGGATTGTTCGGAGGGGAAAACAGGTTGCGTGTATGATGGTGTGATTGCTTTTGAAAAAACTACCACCACGCTTACAACATTACCTAAACTTCCGGTTGAACTTATGGTGAATGTTGCTGATCCTGACAATGCTTTTACGTCTGGGCTTTTACCGGTCGATGGTGTTGGTTTAGCTCGTTTAGAATTTATTATTAATAACGTGATTAAAATTCACCCCATGGCGTTGTTGCATCCAGAAAAAATTACTGATAAAAAAACACAGGATACCATTGAAGCGTTAACCTATGGTTATAGCGACAAGAAAGAGTTTTTTATCGATCGTTTATCACAAGGTGTGGGCATGATTGCCGCTGCTTTTTACCCACGCCCAGTGATTGTGCGGTTGTCTGATTTTAAAACCAATGAGTATCGCAATTTGATTGGCGGTAGTTATTTTGAACCAGAAGAAGAAAACCCTATGCTCGGGTTTCGTGGTGCATCGCGCTACTATAACGAACGCTATCGTGAAGCTTTTGCTCTAGAATGCGCAGCGTTAAAAAAGGTTCGTGAGGGCATGGGGCTAACCAATGTGAAAGTCATGGTGCCGTTTGTGCGTACGGTGACTGAAGCAGAGCGTGTTTTGCAAGAAATGGCTAAACATGGCTTGGAGCGTGGCAAAGATGGGCTTAAAATTATCATGATGTGCGAGATTCCATCCAACGTTATTTTGATTGATGAGTTTAGCCAGTTGTTTGATGGCTTTTCTATTGGGTCGAACGACCTTACACAACTCACGCTGGGCGTTGATCGTGATTCTGAATCTTTATCGAAATTATTTGATGAGCGAGATCCGGCTGTTCTTGCCATGTTGCGCATGGCTGTTGAAGGTGCCAAGCGAAATAAAAAGCATAGTGGGATTTGTGGCCAGGCGCCATCAGATTACCCTGAAGTTGCGCAGTTTCTTATCGATCTTGGTATTGATTCGTTATCGCTGAATGCCGATTCAGTTTTGCCGTTTTTGCTCAGATATGTAAAGCAATAAAATAGGGAGACTCGTGTCTCCCTATAAGTCAAATAAGCTGATGGTTTTTAATTATTAAGACCAATAAGTTCGGTTAATTCACTTAAGATATTATAGGCGATGTTGCCGATTAATGGTGTTTTACCATCGGAACTCAACGCTTGATTCATTGAATCTATATATATAATTTCACCGTCTACATAGGCCGCCATCACCCAATGTCCACCGGTATTGCATATAAAATAGGCTTCTTGTTTGTTTTTAATAGCCTCAAGGCGATTTTGTAGTTCTTTTGCTTTTGTTTTTCCCGTTAAGCCGTTGTCGTTTAGGTCGCACAGAAAAACCGCTTTTTTGGTTTTTTGGTCATAGTCGACGATATACACGTTGCTGCCATCAAAAAGCTTATATTGGTTGTTGTAGGCAATAATCTGGTCGTAACCTATGTCGGTTAATTGTATTAAATCTGCCATTTCTTGAGCTTCTTTTACGATGGTATCTTTTGTCAGTTCTTGCTGTGTTGCATGCAATACTTGTATTGCTCGTACGTATGACATTGCATGATAACCGCATGAAGAGCCTTTTTGCTGGGGTACTTCTATTTGCTTAGTGAAATTCAGACCTTGGCACAATGTTTCTCCATGCATGCGATTTTGGCCAGATTCTTTTAAGCTTGCTTCGAGTGCTTCTTCTAGGCCTTGAAATTCAGATGCTTCTGCTTTAGCTTTATACTCTTCTTCGGTGCTCGCCATACTGGCGTTTGAGTTTGCATTATTTTTATGTGATGCAGATTTAGTAAGAGCTTCTAAGCGACTTTGTTCTAGTGCTTTGGTAAGTTCCTCTTTCTCTTGATTTTGCAGATTTTTTTGTTGTGCTTGTTCAAGCTTTAAAGATGCAGCTAGGGCAGTTGCCAATACAGCATCTTCTTTTTTTTGTTGAGCACTTGGCTGAGGAGCTACCTTTTTTTGAGCCACTTTATTTGTTTTTGTTGCGTGATTCTTTGTTTTAGTTTTGCTCATTGCCCCAAGGTGTAAGCCAGAAAGCATTAACGCTCCGGTGATGATAGCGAGTAATAATTTTTTTAAGCTTTTCATAGTTAATCCCTCCATAAAGGTTTATTTTACTTCTTTTATTTAAATACCCATGATTCAAGGTATTTAATATAAGTATGGCTATTTTGGAGAAATTGTCAATTTATTTATATTTGTAATGATTTCTGTGATTTTTAACCTGGAATGAGGTTGGGAATGATGCCGGGATACCTCTGTTTGGGTCAAAATTTGACTTTAGGGAGCGACTTGGGCTCGCTAGGTAAATTTTGACTAAAGATCAGGATCGAAAGTCTTGGGGCCAAAATGGCCCCATTTAGACTATATTCTTAGTAGTTATAACTTAGAGTGCCTATCGGTAAGCCGTAAGGGGCTTTTGGGACCTTGATGGGTGTCTTTGGCATATCCTTGGCTTCTATAATAATGAGAAGTTTTGGATCTCTGCAGTGATCACACTCGTAGCATCGTCCCATTTTGGCAAATATTTTATGACGCTTTGTGCAAGGACAGTCGCATTCGACCGGGTGCCACTCATGGTAATCTATGCCTCCCTTGTTCGGCGCGCGATTGGTCATACAGCCCACCTCAGCTACAGCCAGTTGCGCTGGATACAAGGCAAGCAGTAAGAAGAATTTGAGGCTATTACGCATTGTCGGCCTCCTGGGTGATTTCTAGTTTTTCAGTTTCATCTTCTTGTTTTGCTTCTTCTGCTTCTTGAATTTCTTCTGCAAAGAATGCAGGAGCAGCTTTGTGCACGCGGCCAACGCAGGTTGGGCATGCATCGGCTAACGATATGAATCCTATCGCTAGTGCGAGCACACTGCGCAGTGTGAGTAGTTTTATGATAGAAAATTTATTGTTCATTGTGTCCCCCATTGTTATCTTTGTTTCCTGGTAATCATTATCAACTGAATGATTTCAATGATAATAATATCATGATTGATTTTCAAATAGCAATTATTTGAGTGCAAGGATTAGAAAGGACTGGTGAATAAGGGAAAGTTTTAGAACGGGGGCAAGGGGTCTTTGGTTCCTAAAGAGTGTGAGAAATATTCTTATGCTGATTATATAGGAATGAATCCATGGTAGAGCGCTCATTCAAGAACTTATTAATAGCGGGTGCATATTCAGGGTGTTGCAACGACATGCTAATGACTGCCTTAATCCATCCAATAGGCGTGCCAATATCATAACGGGTTCCCTGGATTTTATAGGCAAATACCTTCTCGTTATTCTTCATCATATGGCTAATGCCGTCGGTGAGTTGTAATTCTCCCATGGCGTAGGTGCTGATATCGTTTAATGATTCAAAAATTTTATGAGAAAGTACGTAGCGGCCAATGATAGCCAAGTTGGATGGGGCATCTTTTTGTGATGGTTTTTCAACCAGATGAGAGACTTGAAATAGGTTAGGGGTAATTTGTTTTTTTATTGCAACGACGCCGTAGGATGAAATGCAGTCCATGGGCACTTCTTGCACCGCAATGACGCTTGCTTTTTCTTGGCGTGCAATTCTAATCAATTGTTCAAGGCCAGGTTGTTTGCTCACGATAATATCATCAGGTAAAAATATGCCAAAATATTCTTTGCCAATAGTGTGCCGTGCCATCCATACCGCATGGCCAAGTCCCATAGGTTCTGGTTGACGAATGTAGCTAAATTGAGCAGCGCGAATCAGTCTATCAAGTTCGGTCGTCAAAGAACTTTTATTGCGTTCTTTCAAGAGCATTTCTAGTTCTATATTAGGGTCAAAATAATTGGCGAGTGCCTGTTTTTCTTTGCTGGTGACAATCGTAAAATTGGTAATAGACGATTGAATACCTTCTTCAATAATATAGTGTATGGCTGGTTTATTCAGCAGAGGGATCATTTCTTTAGGAACTGATTTAGTAAAAGGCATAAATCGCGTGCCGAGGCCGGCAGCGGGAATAATTGCTTTCGTGATATCCATGAGCATCCTTTATCATTAAAATTGATCGAGGAAATGCACCTTGCTGCTGTGGAATAAGCGAATATCGTTAATGCCGTATTTTATCATTGTCAGTCGCTCAATGCCAAACCCAAAGGCAAAACCCGAATATACTTCAGGGTCAATACCACTGGATCTTAGAACATTCGGATGGACAAGTCCAGCTCCAAGTAATTCAATCCAACCCGTGTGCTTGCAGGGTGAGCAACCTTTGCCGCCACAGAATGGGCATGATGCGTCAATTTCTACGCCTGGTTCCACAAAGGGAAAGTAGCCTGGGCGAACACGAATATTAAGATCTTCTTTTTCAAAAAATGCTTGCAAGAATGCTTTGGCGGTAGCCAAAAGATTAGCGATAGAAACATCCTTGGCGATCACTAATCCCTCACCTTGGGTGAATTGGAAGTCGTGGGATGCATCGGTAGCTTCGTTACGGAACGCTCTGCCGGGGGCAAAAATAGCCAAGGGCAAACTTTTATGTTCCATGCTATGGGTTTGTACGGTTGATGTGTGTGTGCGCAGGAGCATGCCAGGAATGGTCAGCCAGAAGGTGTCGTGCATATCGCGCGCTGGATGATCTGAGGGAATATTAAGCGCTTGGAAGTTGTAGTAATCGGTTTCTACTTCCGGACCATCGGCAATGTCGTAGCCCATGGAAATAAAGATATTTTCCAAATCTTGGGTCACTTGTGTGTAAATATGCGTGTGGCCTGGGAGCGTTGTTGCTTTGTAGGCCGTAACATCAAAGTCTTTTTGTTTTTCTAAGGCCTCATGCACAATCGCATCACGTAATGTTTTTTGTGTTGTGTTGTAGGTAGTTTCAGCTAATTGTTTTAATGCATTGAGTGCTGGGCCAGCTGCCTTTTTTTCTTCTAACGATAATGTTTTTAGTTGATTCATGAGCTCGGCTAAATGGCCATTGCGGCCCAAAAAGGCGATACGCGCATCTTCAAGTTCTTTTTGGTCTTTTACTGACGCAAAAGTTTTTATTAATTGAGATGTTATTGTCGTTATTTGATCGTGTAAAGTTGCCATAGAGATATCCAGAACGCATGAGTACTAAGTTAGTATAATTACTACGCATTCAGCTTAACAAAGAGGGTGGTGCTTTGCAATTATTACAATTATAGAGGCTGGCACTGGTCAAAGAGAGAGGCGCCCAAAGTTGCCAATGCTGGGTCATGGGGCAATCCATATTTTTTATAGAATGCATGCGTCACGTGCTGGTAGTTGTGGCAATCTGAATCATATAAGATTCTGCCATGGCGGCCGGTTTCAGCAGTATATATATGAACTTTAGTGTGTCCGCTCTTTTTCAATGCTTGATACAATGCCGTGGTGCTTTCTGCAGGTACAAGTTTATCTTGCTTAGAACAGACGAGTAAAATAGGTAGTTCTTTGTCGATTGTTTCAACCATATCTTTGGCGCATATGCCGCTCGTGCTATGTTGCCAGAATACGGCACTCATAATCCAATGCGCAATTGTTTGCATGCCGGGCACACCATCTAAATGCATTTTTTTGAGCATATTTTTTGCTATAGAATGCGTTGCATCAAAAGGTGATTCAACCACAAGAGCTTTGACGTTTTCGGGTTTATGAAGTCCCATAAAATTTAAGATAGTCGTAGCCCCGCGCGACATGCCAACAAGAATGACATCTTTATTTGATGCACCCTGCTCGTTGAGTGTAGCAATGGTTTGCTCATAGGCGCTTTTAAGGCCCATTACTTCATGGTGTTGTCCAAGGCCCGTTTGGGTAAAGTTTACGCGCCAAAAATGTTGTGTGACATCAGGAAAATCATAGGTAAACAACTGCCCGTCAATGATAAAAGGGCGATTGGAAGGTTTTTTTATATACCACAATGCTTGTTTGTGCGATTCGGCAAGTCCGTGTACTAATAAGTAATTTCCTTGTGCAGTAGTTGCGGTAGATTGTGGTGCACTGTAATTGACCAACTCGACTTGGATCTGTTTGTTGTGCGACATAATTTGCGTGGTCGCATAGGAAATGCCATATGCTGCCGTTGCAACGGCAAGTGTGGTAAGTGCCGGATGCTGTTTGCATGCAGCGGTAATGGTACTGACTAATGTGCCTGCATCAGGCACATTAGCATGGGATGTGTCAGGTAGTGTGGTAAGCAGTATAGCCGCCAACCACACCAAACATTTCTGAGTAGGTTTTTTAATCATTTTTTGATTCATCGTTTGATGATGTTGTATTTTTTGCAATAGTATCAAGATAAAACTGGCTTCCTGGTTTTAACGTGCGTTCTTGCGTGTCAAAATCTACGTGATAAATGCCATATTTTTTCTTGTAACATCCCCATTCATAGTTGTCCAGCAGTGACCAGTACATATATCCCTTGACGTTGTAACCGTCCTTTATTGCTTTCGATAAAGCAAAAAGATATTTTTTAAAGAATCGGTCACGTTGATTTTCGTCAGTAGTAGCGATGCCATTTTCCGTGACATACAGAGGGATGCCGAGTGGTTTTGCCACACAGTCTGACATCTCCTTAATGGCACGGTAGAGGCCTTCTGCGTAGATGGTGTACCGTTCATTATTGGTTGTCTCTTCGCCTTCAAATCTGACAACCTTAAAGTTCTTCATGCATCCGTGTGAGTAGTAATTGACACCCACAAAATCTAAAGCGCCAATGGCTTGCGCGTTGGTATGATTCATGTCGGCTTTAAAGGGGATGTAGACCTTGAAGTTACCTTTGGTGAAGTAATCAAAAAAGCAGGTATCAACGATTTTTTTACCCATGGAGCAGGCTAATCTATCCAATGGATTGTAAGGATTGTGCGGATCAAGTTGTAACATGTTTTTGAGTATGCCGATGCGTGCTGTTTTGTATTTCGGCTCATTTTTAATGGCATGATACGTTTGCACATGCGCTTCAAGAAGATTTTTATACACCTCAGCGCATAATTGCATATCTTTTTTTGGCACCAGTCTACCAGCAGGTTTGGTGCAGGTTAAATAACCTTGCGCTGCGTAGCCATCGGGTGAATTGAAGGTAAACCATAATGGATTAAATTTATGTAAGCGTTTAATCACCGCTGTAGTATAGTGCACGTAGCACGCAATATTTTCGCTTTTTTCAAAGCCGTACTTGTCCATAAACCATAACGGATCAGTGTAATGGTGCAAGGTTATGCAGGGTTGTATGCCGTTATTTATTAACTCTTGGCATACATCTTCATAATGTTGCAACGCGGTTTCATCGAAGGTGCCTTCTTGAGGTTCAACCTTGCTCCATTCTATTGAAAAGCGGTATGAGTTAACGCCAAGCTTTTTCATTGCTTGGATGTCAGATTTGTAGAGATTCCAGTGGTCGCACGCTTCGCCCGATGGGCTTTCTACTCTGCTTTTTCCTGTTTCGTCCGTGGCTTTTTCCCAGGCAGACCAGGTATTATTGGTGCAGTTACCCTCTACTTGATGGGCTGAGGTTGCTGTGCCCCATAAAAAGCCTTCAGGAAAGGTTTGAGGTGTTTGGTAATCAAGTGTGCTCCAATCCCATGTGAGAGGCATGTATGCTTGTGCAACCTGGTAGTTATACATGAAGCCCAATGCTGAGCTGGTTGCTACGAGCGTTGCGACTTTATTATTACGCAATGATGTGCCCAGGCCAGATGCCATTGATCTGAGGTAGCTCATAGGGCTTGTGATGGCTGGACTGAGTATTAACCCTAAGCATAAAAATGCTGTCGCGATTGAGCGTTTTTGTGATGATTTCTTTGATGGGATCGTAGTTTTCATAACTTCTCCATTAATAGTATACAATAGTGCCCTCAATGGACTTCTTACCTCTATTCTAGAGTAGCAGAAGCGGGGAGCTTGTAAAATGCCCCCTTGATTTGATTAATTTTTGTATTTTTTTGCTCAAATCAGAGGGCTTGTTATACTGTTTTTTAGTCATAAAGCGCTACGAATAAGTAATAAATAAAAATATCAATTAATACCATTAGGAATCTTGTCTGATGAAAAAGTTTATAATGCTTCTTGTGCTTTGTTCGCTTAACGTCGTGCGCGCTGACGATCTCTCTTTGGCCATTCAAGAAAGCGATCTTGAAAAAGTAACCTTATGTCTTCAACAAGAGACATTGGTTGATCCTGACTACGCTTGTTATGCAGATTTGGTTGATGAAACAATCACTTTGCGTAGAGAGCAGTTGATTGTGAGCGAAAAGGGCTTGCCGGCTTTTATTTTTACCCCAGGGGTTAAAACCCGTTATCAAGTTGGCATGCTGCTTGCTTCAGTCGGTGTCTTATATGGCGGCATAGATAAGCTGAGTGCTTTATATCGTCTTAATTATGCATTAAACCTTGATGTCCCTTTATCGTTGCCTTCGTTCTTCTTTTTGGCTGCGTGTGTTACATGGGCAACCAGAGATAAGTATGAGGCTCAACAAAAGCTCTACAAGAATGCATTGGCTATTAAAGATCTTTTAAACCATAGTTCGATTGAACATACTAGCTAAAAAAGGTTAAATTTTTCATGAATTTTATTAAATCATTATTTTTTGCTGTAGCGCTCGTTTTAATGTCTGGGTTGCAGGCTACCGTTGGTCAAATTCTAACGCTTAAAAGTCCAACAGGCGGCTACTGTTGTTTTTTTCTTGATTGGCATGTAGACCATGAAAAGGGATTTAAACAGCATCATGATTTTATGCGTTTTGCCAGAAGATTGAAACCCTATGTCATTACGGAAGACTATTACACATACAGAGGCGCAAATAATCCCCTCATGCGTATTTTGAAAAAGCAGGCTAACACAATAGATTATATTATGAGTAATGTTGATTCTGCTTCAAGTTTAATCTCGTCCGAATCACCAAGACTTTTTAATGGTTTTTTTCTACCGAACATTATTTTTGATTGTGAGCAACGAGGGATTCGCTCTTTTAATGCTGAATGTCGACATGTGCATATCCATTCAGAGGGGAAAGAAGATGATTATGTGTTAAGCGCGCATGAGGCTGCTCAAGAATTTAAAGCTGCACGAGAATTATGTAAGCATGAACTTGCCGCGTTAAAAAAACAGGAGACGAGTCAAAAGTGTGATCTTATAGCCAAGTGGTGTGCTGGTATATTGGCTGGTATTGATCGTTGTGTTGAGCCTTATATCAAGCGTTTTGAAGGTTCTTCGAAGTCAATTTATGCATTGCTGCAAGATGGCGTTACGATTGATACATTGTATGATACTGAGTTGCTTGATATTCGTATTGTTGTTGATCTGTGGAAAAACAAGCAGGAAAAGTTGATTTTTACATGCGCCGGAGGTGCTCATATAAAGCGCATTTTACCTATCTTAAAAAAGCTTGGTTATAAAGAGGTTATTATGCCTGAAGCGGGCAAATATTTTAACCAGTACACCCAAGAAAAAACTATTTTTAACCATGCTCCGGATGTCGCTTCATATTGCGGTCAATTATACAAAAAAATGCTCATATGTTCGGTCTGCGACCAACAATGTACTGATGAGCAAGAATATACAGTGCATGCTGCTGCATGTAAAAAATATGCTGAGAGAATAGCGAGTCTAAAAAAATATGCGATTGTGACTATGTATGCAGGCATGTTAGGTTTTATGGCCTATTCTATGTACTACAATTAAAAAAAAGGTTGCTTATAATGATTTTCTTAAAAAAATATGCGTATAAACTATTGTTATGCACCATGATATGTTCATGGGTATCACTAGAAGCACTCACCGTTGATGAATGGCTTGATACTAAAGCGCCACTATTGTCGATTGGCATCGATGTGAATTTTGTGTGCGATGATGGATCAACGAGTTTGATGGCCATTGCGTGCAGGGGTGATGTAGAACTGCTTGAGGCTTCAGTAAAAATGGGAGCAGATGTTAATGCAAAAACATTTGATGGATGGACGGCTCTTATGTTTGCTGCGCTTTATAATCATACAGAAGCGGTCAAGGCATTAATTAGATTAGGCGCTGGTATGGATAGTGAAAACAAATATCGAGATACAGCTTTGACCATAGCCCTGGGTAAAAACTATCAAGATATCGTGCGACTATTATTGCAGTCAGGTTCTAAAACTGATTACATACCGGATAGCACGATTGCTGAATTTGATGAAAAATATGTAAAAAACATTCTGTAACTCGCACAAAGGACACTATGAATAAGAACGTTAAAATTATGGTATTAGTTTTGACGGTATTAGGTACTACTCGCGATGGTTATGGCATGGGTTCATCGCCAGAGAACTTTACTAAAGGATTAGTAACTGGTATTGCTATCGGTATTTCAACGGGTATTGTATCGGGAATATTATCAAAGCAGATTGATGATGTTGTTCATCACAAAATTGCTGCATGGGCCATGCCATTACTTCTGCAATATCTAACAAATGGTGTTCTTTCTGAAATTACTGATACCGCTGATTCAAAAATAATGGGTACTACATGGGTTACAGCAAGCTTAGTGAGCTCTGTGGTGAGCATAGAAATAATGCAACATCTCGAACAGTTAGAAAAAGCTCGATTGGGTAAAAAAACACAAGACTTACAGGGTAAAAAATATGCATAAAGTTATAAAAATTCTAGTTATTCCATCTTTAATTTTTTTAACACCTCATTTGAGTTATAGTCGTAATGATGAACTTGCTGAATTCGGTATTGGTATTGCTACTGGTATGGCGACGGGAATAGCAACGGGCGTGTTAGCCAAAAAAATTTATGATATTGGGCATCACGAAATGGGTGCTTGTATTGTTTCTTTGGCATTTCAAACTATTGCAAATGGTATTCTAGCTGCTGAATTCAATAAGAATCGATATAGTGGTGGCGAATTATTAATGATGACAGCTACTCTTGTTGCACCAATGGTTGGCTTAGTGACTATGAAAAAACTCAAAGAAGAACCTTCTTTGAAGGTAAAAAATGAATCTATTTTTGCTGTAAAAAATGGAGCTTTTTTTGATCTTGATCCTGAAGAAATAGAAGAGATTCTTAATAAGCGTCATAGAAAAGCGTGATCATAAGCATGAAAAAAAATATACTATTTCCATTGTTAATTGCTACCTTGTTAGCGCCAGTTAATATACGCCCTGTAGATACTAAACCTGACCCTTATTTATTGGGAAAGGTGCTTGGCCTAGTGACAATACCAGCTCTTATATACGACTATGCTACTCGTGGTGCCGGCGTTTGCTCTACATGTAAACCAACCATAAATAGGGTTTCTTCTGCAGTAGGAGCATCAGGATTGATTGGTGGCATGTACTTAATAAAGCATGGCTATAACACCAAAAATTACGGTATAGGCAGTCTTGGCGCTGGACTTGTCTCTCTACGATTAGCACTGAAATATTTTTCGCGCAATGATAATAATAAAGCTTTAAAAGAGGCTGCTTCACGAGGTCATGATGACTGTATTAAAACATTATTACATCGAAAAGCTGATATTAATGACCGAGATGAGCATGGTTGGACACCCCTTATTCATGCTGCCCGCTATAATCGTGAGGATGCAGTAAAAGTTCTCTTAGAAGAAAAGGCAACGGTTGATCTTCAAGATGATTCTGGCAGAACGGCTCTTATGCATGCAGCAAGTCATCAAATAGGTGACAGCATTCAGATATTAGAGCTATTGCTTAAAGCCAAGGCGCATGTTAATGAACAACGTTCATTGAGATGGACAGCGCTCCATTATGCATGCAATCGCTATCCTGGTGATAAAAATAAAGATCCATTAGAAGTTAAGACTCTTCTTAATGCTGGAGCACGATTGGATCTTACGAATGACGATGGAGATGCGGCAGAAAATATTGCCCAGAAGAATAATGATGTCAAGATTCTTCAAGCTATCCAAGTTTATAAAAATTATGCTGGAAACTTTTTAGTTAAGAATGTCCCTATGACTTGTTTGAAACATACAAATATACCTAAAGATCCAATAAATATTATTACTGATTATGTAGTGGGTCCAAAAGATAATCGCACTATAGATGATGAGGGATTGAAAAGCTATGGGCTAAGTCGTGAACATGAGTTTTTGCGACAAATAAAAACTCAAGGTGGTGATGTTCAGCCATCCTATTCACGGTCACTCTTCAATGTAGGAGCTACGGTTGCCGTTGCTGCCGTAGGTGTAGGTGGCTTGCTTTTGAAGTTTTTAAGTGCGAAAAAAGCTCATTAGTATGGATAGTAAAAACTGAAGTGAGATTCGATAGCGCACTTGCTTAATTTGATGAGAAATATTTAAACAATATTTTGTAAGACGTATCAAAAAAGATAAATGGTACCATCAAATTTAGACTGAGAAAAAAATATAAGGTAAAATTGAGCAGCTATCTTATGATTGTAAAGTAGATTTTATTGTGTAATTTTTAAAATTAAAGTGATGATATGAATAACGAACAAATTACACCTATCCCGAGGCATAGCTATCCCAAGTGGGTAATGCTTTTTATGTTCCTATTGGGAAGCTTTTTTATAGTGATTTTTTGCCAATTTTTATTGATTGAATTTCATCAACACTATAAAATTGGCAAAGAGATAAAAGCTGCTGAAGATGCCTTTATCAAAGGCGGAAATGAGCTATTAAAATCAATTGAGATATATTCTGGCGTGCTTGAGTGTTATCCAGAATGCAAAAAGGCAAAAATGAGAATTGCTGAATCGCTTTTTATTATGAGTAAAGTGGAAAATAGTCATGATATCTTTTTTGATGGAATGCTATCACTCGTCGGTTTAAAATATTCTAAGTCGGAATTTTCTGAGGTATTGTCTTATGTTCCAAAGCAATATCAATCGGAGTTTAAAGATAATTTTATTGGAACTTCTACTAGGCGGTGAAGTATGTTTATATTTATGCCCGGTGAGGTAATAGCTCTATTTACTTTTCCCGGTGTTATTTTACATGAGATGGCACATAAATTTTTTTGTGATATAGGGAATGTTCCAGTTTACGTTGTGCATTTTTTTAGACCTGGTGATAAAACAGCCGGCTGTGTTATTCATGCATCTGCAAATGACGTAAAAAAATCTTATCTTATCGCCATTGGGCCATTGCTGATAAATTCTGTTGTGTGTATGTTACTTTTATTTCCACGTAGTATCGTGGGGTTATTAGAAACTGATTTTATAGGTCATTCGCATAGCACTGCGTATTCTATTTTAGAATGGTTAGGTTTTTCTATAGGATTACATGCTATTCCAAGTAATCAAGATATGAATGAGGTTATTGAACTTGCTGGTAAAAATGATAATCTTTCAAAATCTATGGCAGCTTTAGTTAATTTAACAGTAGCAGCAGTTTATATTTTTAATACTAATTACATTAGTTTTTTTCTTAAAATATTATATGTTCTTGGGATTTCACATTTAATTCCAGCGTTGCTTCTTAAGTTTTATTAGTTGCCCGGTTTTTCAATTCTTTATAAGGTCATATCGCCCGCTTGTTTTGAAAGTTCTGTAGCGACTGAAAGTTGTTTCATCGTTTTTGGAAGTTGTAATAGCATCTGTCACTTGTTTTGCTTGTGTTACGTGGGTAATCAGGGATAAATATGAGGCTCAACGAAAGCTCTACAGGAATGCATTGGCTATTAAGGCAGCGCTGCGGGTGGGCTAGAACTGCTTCAATGATCGTTAACTTATTCGCTGAATTTGATGAAAAATATTTAACAAACATTTTATAAATAGTACCGAAGATAAGTATGAATAAGATAATGACTTTGGTTATGGCTTGGGTCTATGTTTTATAGGATGGGTAATGACAAAATGCTTAAACTTATATACTATGGTTAAGTATTATATAGGTCGGTATGCAATTGAAGTTGCTTTCGATATAACAACAATGATTTCTAAGTAATGTGATTATCAATGAAAAAAAATTACCTTTTATTACTGATGATACTGTGTTTGTTTGTGATAAACGAATTCATAGTTAAAGTTTTTGACCTTATTTCTTATTTCTCTAATGTGGAATATTTTGTTTTTATAGGAATAATTTCTATGTTCATACTGGCCATAGTGTATGGGTATTATTATGCAATGCTTTTTTCAGTGGCAGCTGCTACCTTTTCACCAGCTTTTACTAACCTGCCTTCTAGGGCGGCAAATTTTTCGGTTTCATGTATTACTTCAGCTTCCTTTAGCAATGGCACAAGCCGCTTTGCTGCAAGGCTAGTCGCGCCCGTAGCAAGCTTTCCAACTACTCGAGCTGTTGCGCAATCAAGAATAATTTCTACGCCTTTTTCGACTACTTGCACTGAGGTTGCATTGCCTACATTAGTGACAAGCTGATCCATAGATTGCACGAGTTGTTCACCTTGTTTTGCGTATGTCTCCATAACATCAAGTTGTTCTTGAGGCGTTAGGAATTGCCATGCTTCAAAGTGAGTGTTACTTTCTAGTTTAGCAACTACTTCCATGGTATGACACATTACTTCTTTAATA
>JAPLIR010000008.1 GCA_026389015.1 Candidatus Dependentiae bacterium
AGACGAGTACCGGATTCTTACAATCACAAATCGACAGCACTTCAGATATGACAAATATGTTGAAGACAAGCACTGGCGAACTGCAATCACAAATAGATATGATTACGAGTATGACTGGTATGAGTGAAATTATATCATTGATATCGCGTGTAGAGGTTCTTGAAACCTGCTGTGATGCTGTCAAGACAAGTACCGGCTTCCTACAATCAGAAATTGACAGTATTAGTGATATGACTTCTATGTTAAAGACAAGTACGGGTGAGCTACAGTCACAAATAGATATGATTAGCAGTATGACTGGTATAAGTGAAATTATATCATTGATATCTCGTGTTGAGGTTCTTGAAACATGTTGTGATGCTGTCAAGACGAGCACCGGTTTCTTACAGTCTCAAATTGATAGCAACAGTGATATGAGCACCATGCTCAAGACAAGTACCGGCTTCTTGCAATCTCAAATAGATGTGCCTAATAATTGTTGTACGGAGTTAAAAACAAGTACAGGCTTCCTGCAATCACAAATTGACAACATTAGCCGAATGACTGATATGTTAAAAACAAGTACTGGATTCCTACAATCGGAAATAGATTCGATTTTATGTCCTGTTAATTGTTGTGATGTTACCTTTATGACTTCAGTGACTCTTGCTAATAACGTTGAAACAGGTGATTGGTCATTTGATAGTAAATTCATTGCCATTGGCTTAGGTACACAAAGAAACCCTTGTCTAGGTGACTCCTTTGATGCTCAGGTATTAAAGATTTATGAGCTCGTAGGTAATTCCTTAGTCTTAAGAGCGCAAACATCTATTGGCAACACTATATCTGGAGAAGTGTCAGAAGTTAGATGGCATCCAACCAGACATCGTTTGGCGGTAGGTAGGAAGTTCTTAGATGACGATGAAACCGAATCTCGTTTGCATATTTTTGATTTCAATCCAATAACTTTTAGCCTTGCTCTCAAGAGTAGTAGTGAACCGAATGATGTCTATGCGTTGTCATGGCGTCCGTTACCATTGATGAATGGTAAAGATGTATTGGCAGTTGGTAGAAATGTTTCTATAGCTGAATTGGCATTGTATACAGTCGATACTTTGGGCATACTTGCAGGTCCATTGTCACCTATAGATACGGATGGCACCATTTCAATAAAAGCGATTGACTGGAATATCACGGGTAGTTTTGTGGCTGTAGGTGTTCAGGTAAGTAGTGATAATAAGGCATTACAAGTGTACACGCTCAATCCGGGTGTTCCATCATTGACCTTGAATGTTGCATCATTAGTTGAGACAACTCCGGGTAATCCACTTACTAAGACATCGGCAACAGCAGTTGAATGGAGTTCTGATCCAGCAGATTACCTTCTTGTAGGTTTAGACGGAACATCAGGAGAATTGGTGCAAGTATTTAAACATGATGGTTTATTGGGTACTCTAACACACCTAGGCGGCATTACTGACTTGGACGCAGAGGTTCGTAGTATTGATTTCCACAAAAATGGTTCATGTATGGCGGTTGGCACTGAAGCCAGTGGCGCCAACGGTGAATTGAGTATTTATAATTTTGATAAGGCTTCTGCAGTATTCAGCCTAGTAGTAAATTTTGATAATTTCAGTGATATGGCTGTAGAAGACGTGCGTTGGTCACCTAATGGTGCATCCTTATTAGATGGTAGTGATAATAATGTATTATCAGTTTATAAGAGCCCATGTCCTCAAGTTACCATATGTGATTTAATTTCACGTATAGCGCTTCTTGAGACATGTTGTGATACCACGAGCTCTCGTCTTGACACCGTAGAGACTTGCTGTGAAAGATTAACTATACATACAAATCTAATTGAAACTGAATTGAGACTGCGTAGTGATGATTTTATTACTCGTCTTGACAGTCTTGATAGTTGTTGTGATCGATTGCAGTCAGAAATAGATGGTGTATGCACATTGACTTGCATTACTTCATCTCTGAGCTTAATCTCGAAATTTGCAGTGCTTGAAGCTAGTCTAGCTTCATTAAAGACGAGTACAGGTGAATTACAGTCGCAACTTGATGCTGTTGATTCTTACTGTCCAGATCAGGGTGCTTGTTGTGATATTCAGTTCCTTGTAGATGATGCCTTTAATGATAACGTTGCGACGGCAGACTGGTCATTTGACAGTAAATTCTTGGCAATTGGTTTGAGTAACGATAATACGCTTATTGATGTGAAGGTTCTCAAAATATATGAACTTGTTGGCATGAATCTTGTACTTCGTCAAGAGTTCCAGTTTTCTAAACTTCGTGATGTGAGTAGTGTCAGATGGCATCCAACATCACATCGTTTGGCTGTTGGTCGTATTTTGGCAAAAAATAATGCATTAGAACCGCAATTAAACATTCTTGATTTTGATCCGATTACCTATGCCTTAACAGTGGTGGGTGCTGCAGAATTTGATCGTGATGTGTATGCAATCTCCTGGCGTAAAAAGTCATTGAATAGCGGTGATGTTTTGGCAGTTGGTAGAAATCATCTTAATGAACTTGCGACGTATGTAGTTTCTAGTGCTGGGGTGCTTTCTGTTCCGATGACGCAGATATCTACACATGGCAAAGTACAAAAAGAAGCATTAGATTGGGATGCAACAAGCAAGTTTATAGCGGTAGGGGTTAAATCAAGTAGTCCACTACAGGCATTGCAGGTATATGCATATGATGAGGCGGGACCGTCATTAACGCTTAATGCTGTGGCGGCTATTACCGATCGTATTGATGGTACGAGTCGTACGGTGTTTGCGGTTGATTGGAATTTCAGAAGTAAATATCAGAATCTTTTGGCGATAGGATTGCAAGGTAACGCAGGGCAATTAATGCAACTTTATTCACATAATGGTATTGCGGGAACGTTAAGTTATGTCAATGGTATTGATGGGTTAGATGAATCGGTACGAGCTCTTGATTGGCATCCAAAAGGGACTTGTCTAGCCCTTGGCAAGAATGGAAGCATGAACAATGGTGGAGAATTTAGAACGTATAGTTTTGATAAAGCCTCAGGTATATTCACGCAAGTTAAAGAGTTTGATGACCTTGGTGATGTTGATGTGGAAACAGTGCGTTGGGCTCCAAATGGCCATTACATAGCGATAGGTAATGACAATATTTCTGCCAATATGATGCTTGGCATTCTTGATGGCGTAAGAGCTAGTGGCGTGCTCGGCAGTGTTTCTGTTTATCAAAATGATTGTATTTCATTAGCAGAGCTTGTGTATTCTATTGGAAGGCTCCAGAGTTGTTGTGATGCTTTACATACAGGTTCATGATAATGATATTGAATAACGAATCTATTTAATTATAACAAGATTTCAAGTAAACATTGAATGTTCGATATGTTTTTTTATATGGTTATTAAAGATTTTAAAGTCATCTTATTATAATGTAGCTGGACAGTGTTTTATTAATTTTTCTCAGAAAAAAGTTAATAAAACAATAAAAAATAGTAGTAATAGAGCATAGTCGAAGAGGTGAATGAATGAATCGTCACAGAAATATTTTTCTATATAGTTCCCTTTTGTTACTCAATATCGTATCTCAATCTTTATTAGGTATAGACATAGGGTCTGATACTGCAGTTAAGCGGTTTAATTCCCAACAAACACTGCATGATGGTGATAGAGTTGCCGGCTTTGCAGTATTCGATGGCGGTTTAATTGTTAATTCTGGTACTACGGTAATATGGGACTCATTATTTCCTGTTTCTGGTCCGATCGCATTACGTGGAACATTATCTCTGAACAATAATCTTTTGTTTCGTGATATAAGTTCACTACAAAGCTTGGGTACTATCTATGGTAATAATCATTCAATTGCCATTGCTGATTCCATGAATATTATTCCAACATTAGCACCAAGCTCATCTGTTCTTTCCGACGTATCTCTCAAGCTCAGTGGCGACGTTAAGTTAAATCAGGCAGGTATTAATTTTACTGGTAATTGTAGTATTAATGGCGGAGGTAACATACTGAGCTTTGATGATGCTAGTATATTTACTATCACCAAAGGATCTACTTTACGTATAGAAAATGTTTTTATAAAGAATATTGGGGATACGAGTTTTGTATTTGATGATTTATCTGCATCTCTAGAACTCAGTAATGTTACGTTTCAACTTGCTCATGATGTTGTACAGCATACAGGGAAGGTTGTTGTTGAAGGGCCAATGACGCTTATTACTAAGCAATTTAATTGGACAATAGATTCTGATGCACTCATGGTAGTGGATGGTATAACCTTATGGGTTGATCCAGTAGGAGTTTCATCAAGGGGCGGTTTAAAGTTTATTGGTCAAGAAAATCTTAAACTTCTTTCCAATGGTGTGGTAAAGGAGGCAGTAACGTCTCTTATGGATTCATCGGGGAATATGATTGATTTTCAAATGACAAGAGCTGTTGACACTGATCTTCTTGCGACTAGTACTGGTTTCTTGCAATCGCAAATAGATGCGTTATTTAATTATGGCACTGCATTAAGTACCAGTACTGGATTTTTACAATCACAAATAGATGAAATATTGTGCCCGGTAAATTGTTGTAATGTAACATTCTGTAGCTCTGCTACTGTTGATAATAATGTTGAGACGGGTGATTGGTCGTTTGATAGCAAATTCATCGCTATTGGTTTGGGTACACAAGTGAATGGCGTTCTTGGTGATTCATTTGACGCTAATGTATTGAAGATTTATGAACTGGTAGGTTGTACCTTAGTATTGAGAGCCCAAATTCCTATTGGTTGCACTATTTCTGGAGAAATATCAGAAGTCAGATGGCATCCAACCAAGCATCGGTTAGCGGTTGGTAGAAAATTCTTAGATGATGATGAGACTGAAGATCGTTTGCATATTTTTGATTTTGATCCAATTACTTTCAATCTTACTTTGAAGAGTAGTAGTGAGTCTACCGATGTTTATGCATTAGCATGGCGCCCAGTACCATTGATTAGCGGTAATGATATATTGGCAGTTGGTAGAAATATTTCAATAGCTGAATTGGCATTGTACACGGTAGATCCAACAGGTATACTTGCCGGTCCGCTGTCACCAATAGATACCGATGGCACCATTTCATTAAAAGCTCTATCTTGGAATATCACGGGTAGCTTTGTAGCTGTTGGCATACAAGTAACGAGTGATAATCTTGCATTACAGGTATACACCTTCAATCCGGGTGTTCCATCATTGACCTTGAATGCTGCATCATTAGTTGAGACAACTCCAGGCAATCCATTAACCAAGACATCAGCAACGGCAGTCGAATGGAGTTCTGATCCGGCAGACTACCTTGTTGTAGGTTTAGATGGGACATCAGGAGAATTGGTTCAAGTATTTAAACATGATGGCGGTTTGGGTACCCTTACACACTTAGGCGGCATTACTGGTTTAGATGCAGAAGTTCGTAGTATTGATTTCCACAAAGATGGTACATGCATGGCAGTTGGCACTGAAGCCAGTGGCGCCAACGGTGAATTGAGTACCTATAATTTTGATAAGAATTCTGCAACATTCACCTTAGTACTTAATATTGATACTTTTAATGATCTTGCTGTGGAAGATGTACGTTGGTCACCAAGCGGCCACTTCTTGTTGGCAGCGAGTGATGACAACTCATTGTCTGTTTATAAGAGTCCGTGTCCTCAGGTTACCATATGCGACATTATATCGCGTCTTGAATCGTTAGAAACATGTTGTGATGCATTAAAAACCAGCACCGGATTCTTACAATCAGAACTTGATACATGTTGCGAACAAGCGAGTGGATGTTGTGAAAGTCTCACCTCGCGTGTTGAGATTTTAGAAACATGTTGTGATGCATTGAAGACAAGCACCGGTTTCTTGCAATCAGAGATCGATACTATACAGTTACAAATAGATAACATCTGTTCGCTGACCTGTATATCATCAACCCTAACGCTGATATCTCGCGTTGAGGTTCTTGAAACATGTTGCGAAGCGCTGAAAACAAGCACCGGATTATTACAATCACAAATTGATGCTTTTGAATGTGATTGTACCTCGGAATGTTGTGATGTTCGGTTCTTGGTGCAGGACGCCGGCTTTATGGATAACGTGGCAACAGTAGATTGGTCTTCGGATAGTAGATTCTTGGCCGTTGGCTTAAGTAATGATGATACCTTGCTTGATCCTAAAGTGTTAAAGGTATATGAGCTTGTTGGTTCAAGCTTGGTACTTCGTCAAGAGTTTGAGTTCGATAAGCTTCGCGATGTGAGTGTTGTCAGATGGCACAGAACATTACCTCGTTTGGCAGTTGGTCGCATCTCGGCAAAAGATGATGCGCTTGAACCACAATTACATATTTTTGATTTTAATCCAATTACCTATGCCTTAACCGTAGTAGGTACTGCTGAAATTGATGAAGATGTGTATGCGCTTTCATGGCGTACAGTGTCATTGCTGAGCGGCGATGATTTGTTGGCCGTTGGTCGTGATAATATCAATGAAGTTGCGACCTATCGCGTGGATCCTTTAGGAGCATTATCTGCACCAATGACACTGATAAGCACGCAAGGTAAGGTGCAACAAGAAGCTATGGATTGGGATATAACAGGTTCATTTGTAGCCGTTGGTGTTGAGGCTGGTAGCTTAATAAATCCATTGCAAGTATTAGAGTATGATGAAGGAGCGCCGTCACTGACGCTCAATGCTTCATTCCCTGTGACAGATCTTCTTGATAGTGATGTGCGTACGGTGCTTGCCGTTGATTGGAACTTTAGAAAGAAGAGTCAAAATTTACTTGCTATCGGTTTACAAGGTGATGCGGGTCAGTTAATGCAACTCTACAGGCACGATGGTGGTGCGGGAGCACTGAGCTATGTTAGTGGCATTGATGGCTTAGGTGACTCAGTAAGGTCGCTTGATTGGCATCCAGAAGGAGAATGCATAGCGCTTGGAAAAAATGGTAGTATTAGCAACAGTGGTGAATTCAGAACCTATTCTTTTGATAGACTCACCGGTGTGTTTACGCAGATAAATGTGTTTGATGATCTTGGTGATGCTGATGTAGAAAGTGTACGTTGGTCACCAAACGGTCGTTTGGTTGCGATTGGTAATGATACCATCTTTGGTAATATGATGTTGAGCATGCTTGATACTACTAGAGCGTCTAATGTACCTGGTGCTGTAACTGTGTATAGAACTACTTGTCTTTCGTTGATTGAGATCATCTCTATAATTGAGGTGCTTGAAACGTGCTGCGATAGGGTTAGAACGAGTACTGGTGAGCTGCAATCGCAACTCGATGTTTGCTGTGGTAGTTTGACATCGCGTGTTGAGATATTAGAAACATGTTGCGAATCTCTCAAGACAAGTACAGGATTTTTGCAATCAGAGATCGATGTATGTTGTACAAATTCTTCTAGTGAATGCTGCGAAAGTCTCGCTTCGCGTATAGAAGTGCTAGAGACGTGTTGCGAAGCATTAAAGACAAGTACTGGATTTTTGCAATCTGAGATAGATGTGTGTTGTGGAAGCCTGACTTCACGTGTTGAAATATTAGAAACATGTTGCGAAGCACTAAAAACAAGCACCGGATTCTTGCAATCGGAGATCGACATGTGCTGTGGTCGACCAATGCCAATAGGTGATTGTGTCATCACGGTAACGGGCGATTTATGCTTAACGCCGGCCTTGTTACCCGTAGATCCTTTTACTGAAGTGGTATTCAAGTTTAGCCCATGTTTTAGCAATATGTGCGGTGCGCTAACGACTAAACCTAAGGTGATTATTGACCCATCACAATTTATTGGTGGACGTGTTCCATTGCCAGCTAATACTCGCGTGGTGTTTACGGGTGAAGGTATTGTGGAAGTACACGATGGCATCGTTTTTGATTTCCAAGGTACACCAAATACCGATAAATTCGATTGGCCGGGATTGGTAATCGAAGAATTGGCTATTATGGATTTCAAGACATCTTCTACTACGTGTGGATCGACAGAGACTACTGACTTTACACAAACGGTGACAGTAACCTTTGGTGGCTTGGGTGGTTGCTTCGTGGTACGAAGCGGTGCTCAAATGTTGTTGGATAATCCAATCAATGTGATTTTTGGTGAAACAGTTGATACGCAAATAGATCACCATGTTGATGCTGCAGGTGTTGTGCGTTTGACGCTGAATGATCTTACCAAGCAAACACCCGTATTAACCTATCATTTAGGTCAATTTGAGATCCTTTATAATAACCACAGTACTCTTGATATTCAGCATGGTACCGTTGAGTTTAATACCTTATATGGCCAGCAAAGTGAAGGTATCATAACGACGTGGCACTTCGTTGACAGTTCAAGTCTTCGTATTAGTAAAGTAGGGGATCCACGAACAGATGGCTTATTGCGCTTGGCACCAAACGCCCTTAATTTCCAAACTGATTTTGACAATAGAGACGGCGTCATCTTTGTGGGCAATACCCTCTTGAGTACTGGTAACATTGAGTTTAGAAGCTTTGATGGCTCAGGTAACATTCTAGTGGATACGGTGTTATTGATCCAAGATAAGCACTTTGCCTTTGTGCGTACTATGGTAGAGATTTATATGGAATTAACCTATGCCATTAATCGTGGCCTTGTCGAATCACCGGATGCTACAATTTTGGCACGACTTGGTACTATTCCGTTGATATCGCAGGATGGAACATTGGCTGCGTATTGTCCGTCACGTGATGGTTCGGTTGTTCAATTAAAACAAGGTGACCATGATGTGCGTTATGATGGCGCGTTAATAAGAGGTTCTAATTTTAACAATCAGGTATTTACTATATCCAATTGTAATGCAGCAACGAGAATAAACTAATGATGGGTGATAAATATAAGGTAAGCTTTATACATTTAGATGAGGCAGGTTGGATATGAAAAAAAGAGTAGTATGTTTTTTGATATATACAGCGCTGATGAGTAATTATGCGGTTGTGAGCGGTAGATCATGTGCTGATCGTTGTGATGCTACAACTGACGACGGTGGTAACATTATGTTAGGTAAGGATTATTATTTTTCATTGCTTGATAAAGCTGTTAAACGTCATTGGGCGGTACCAATACTTTTTAATTATTCAATAGTAAACGAAGTGTTTGGCGATGATTGTCAGCCAACAGGCATTGCAGATGGGGCATTTGGTGGTCGTGTACGATTGCGTGATATTTACTTAATATCACGACTTTCAGAAGATAATAAGGTTTTTTTTGATAAGAACGCTCCACGACCACTTTCTGAAGTGCGCGATGCTACGCTTACTGGCAATACCCCTTGGGGCGATGTTGCTCAGGATTTATATCTTACCTTAATAGCACCATTAGAGTTTGGTTTTAATGTGCAGAAACAAGAAGCAGGATGCAATATGATTCGAGAAGTGTTTGATAAAAAAGGTATAAAGTTTGCTGGCAGACAAGTGAATATTGGGTTTGGGGATGTTTCAATCTTTGGATTATTAGATCTTGGAGGATTGTGGAAGCATACTGATGGCTTACAATTTGGTGTTACGGTAGTTTTTCCTACCGGCAAGCAAGTGTGTCAAGAGACATTATTTGCACCGAACTTGGGCGACGGTGTGTATAAAATAGAGCCATTCTTTAACGCTGTTTTTAATACGCCCTCTACAGTCTTTAATCCAACCGTTAAGTTGGTTGGTTCATTCAGTCGTCAGCGTTCAACAGGAAATTCAGGTGGTACACGTATTGGTAAATTCACCTCATCTAATTCTGCGGGGCGTGTGGAATTAAAAAATGTGCCAGGCTTAAATTTTCCAGAAACAGGTGATTCTGGGCGGTTTGGAAAATACTGGGTAGAATCTTTTTCAGAGGAAGTTGATTCAATTATTCCAGAATTTGCTGATACAGCAGTGCCAGCATGTATTAAGCCTGGTGCGCGATTCTTGTTTGGGATTGGTAATTACTTTTATGATATCTTTGCTTATGGTTTCAGGCTTGGTCTTTTTTATGATTATTCATTCAAGCGTAAGGATTGCGTTACGGTTGATCCATGCTATGGTACTTTTGACATTTGTGCGGTAACGGCAAATACTTCAGAAAAGTCACATTCTCTTGGCGCTAACTTGACCTACAAGTTCAGAAATATGTTAGAGCTCAATGTGGGAACTCAAAATGTGATTGGTGGAAGAAATGTTCCACGCTTACACGAGTTCTTCGCATCAATTATTGCGGTGTTCTAATCTCATAGTCTCGTCTTGAAAAGGTTTATTATATTATTCAAAGTAGTGCAATAAACCTTTTTGTATTACCGTGCGTTTTTTTTGTGATTGTTTTAATTCAATAGCATTGTTTATCTTAAATTGTTATTTATCCTATTGATCGTTCTATAAGCATTTTTGGCACTCTATCGCTTGTATGAAATAATGGTTCTTGTATCATAAGAAATCATTTTATTATATGAGTGGCATTTATTTTTTTAGTTGATAGTATTGGTGCCGTATGTTGGTTCTAGGTAGAGTATGATAAGCGTATAAAAAAGCAGAGCATATGAAGAAACAAATTTTTTTTAGATTAGTAGTAATGTTAGGCATGTCTTGCGGTCTTTTTGGACAAACTATCCAATCAAAAGATTTTTCTGTCAGTGATATAAAAAAAATAAACAAGCCTGCGTATAACGTAAGTGCAGCATTAGCATTAGAAGAAGTAATGAAGAGCTCTGCTGCGCAGCAGAGTGTTAAAACTTTACAAGATCCAGTTACCAAACATACAGCTTCTAATCCATTGCAATCAGCTGTGGATGTTGCTTCTGCCGTCTCTAGCAAAGCTGATACCAAAGAGTCTGTTGTCAAAGAGCAAAAGACTCTTTATGTAGGTTCTCCTGTGAGCAGTATTACTGTTGATGAAGATGATGATAGGCGGTTTCTTGTTATTGGATCGGTGTATAGTTGTTTTTGTAGTGACACAGCGTTTGATGGTTGTCGGCAAGAAGTTCCTTTAGCGCAGGTACTTTTTACTACAACATTTGGGTTTCCAGGTTTAAGTATTTCTCCTAATAATCACCCAAAGCCATTTACGATAGGTGATATCTTTCTAGAATCGCGATTATCTCAACAAGGCAAGATGTATTTAGATACCATCGGTCCAACGGGCACCTCGTTTGGTAACGTTGCAAACGAGCAATATTTATCATTGCTAGCACCTGTTCAAGTACAATTTTATGCTTCTCAGAAAGAATCTGGCGCAAATGCAACTTTTATGTATCGATTCTTTTTGGGTGATTGTGACAATATTGCAGCATACGTTGGTTTAAATGTGCCGGTTATTTGCCGTACGCATGAATTGGAGCTGGAATTAAACTATGGCACTTTGCTTGACAGTAATGTTGGTGGCATATGTATGACAGGTACATGTACACCCTTTACCGATGCGGAATTAATGGCTTTGTTTAATGATGACTATGCGACATTTACTGTTGCTCTACAAGCGATTAAATGTCCTGCAGGTTGTCCTAACGGTTGTTGTAATTCGAACCAGAATACCATAGCTCAATTTTTTGGTGATTTTAATAGTGTAGAAGACTTTTTTATTCGTGGTGTATTAGCTCCTAAGGGCATAGAATTGGAAAGCAAACAGCAGAAAATAGGATTTGGTGATATTTCATTAGTGGGGTCCGTAGATTTTGCCCCGGGTTTTGATAATTTAGATGCATTGCAATTTGGTGTTAATCTTTCGATTCCAGTGAGTGGTCCAGTAAAGCCTGTAAAGGTCTGGCCTATCTCATTGGGTAATAATGCGTTTGCCTTAGACCTCTTTAGTAGTGTTATTGTAAATGGTGGCAAATACTGTAATCCAGCATTTTATCTTACTGGTTCATTTTTCGCCTCGGGTAAAGCCTATATTCGGGCGCCTCGTCTTTTGTCTTCCAAGGTGCCGTTGCCAACCAATACACTATTGATTAACACTGGTGTATTGACGCCAGTATTTAAAAATTATTTTGTAATGCCTTTTTCGGAAGTAGATACATTGGTTTCTGAATTTGCAGATACTTTTGTTCAAACACGAAATCGTCGAGGGTCATCTGTTATTGTTGGTGTTGGTAATTATTTTCAGCAAGTTTTGGATTGTAAATTAAGATTGGCGGTCTTTTATGATTTCATGGCCAAAGGTAAGGATAATGTGTGTATTTTAGAAACTCCTGCTACGGGAGATTATAATATAGATACGCTAGATCTGGATGTTGGCACTATTAAAACTACTCTTTCGGTCATATGTAAAACAGAATTTGCTCATCGTATTAGCTGGCATGCCGCCTATAAATTAGGATCATGTGGTGAGGTTATGGTAGGCTCGCAACATATTGTGACAGGGAAAAATGTTACCAAAAGCAACCAAGGATTTGTAACATTTGTTTGTACATTTTAACATGGGCATGTATTAAAAAAGTAGAGCGTATGAAAAAACAAATACTATATACATTAGTGATTTCATGTTGTTTAATACAAGCCGTTTTGGGGACAGATGTACACCAGGACAGTTTGTCTACGAATGATCTTAAAGAAGCAGTTATAGTCTCTAAGAAGCACGCAAATGATTCTGCTGCTGCTGCGCGAGGATTAGAAAAAAGTATTAAGCAATCTGTCAGTAAAATGATTCATCCTTTAAAATTTTCTGTTGATGTGGGTGAATCAACGATAAGCAGTAGTAAGCAAAAATCGGTTTCAAAAAAGAAAAATAATATCTATTTAGGTTCAGCTTACAATAATTTAGTAATCAATGAAGATGAATCAAATCGATTTCTTGTTGTTGGATCGGTGTACAGTACTTTTTGTAGCAGTACTGGATTTGATGATTGTCATCGAGCAGTTCCTTTATCGCAGCTTGTTTTTTCTACAACTACTGTGTCGCGTGACTGTGGTCAGAAAACGTTTCCCCTAAGAGACATATGGTTGTTCGGAAAACTGGCTGAACAGGGCAAGGTTTCCATTGATACTGACGTGCTCAATCCGGTTGGTAATGTGTCAGCGCTGGCGACATTAGCAGGAATGGACGCAACCTTCTTTGCTTATGAACAAGAGGTCGGTGCCAATGTGAGTTTTATCTATAAATTTTATTTTAATGAATGTGAAAACATTGCCGGATATCTTGGTCTAAATATTCCAGTGATCTGTCGCAGGCATGAATTGGATTTTCAGTTATCGGGTCGTAGTTTGGTTGGTGATGAGGCAATTAATTATTTTTTTAGCAGACAGAATGGTATTCGAGACTTTTTTATTCGTTCGATAATGAATGGAAAGCCACTGTTGGAGTATGAACCAGAGCAGAGTAAATTTGGCTTTGGTGATATTCAAATATTTGGTTCGGTAGATTTTGCGCCAGCTCTTAATCATTTCGATACACTACAATGTGGGATTAATCTATCGATGCCTTTTTCGGCGTCGGGTCTTACCACCCAAACAATATGGCCAATAATATTGAGTAATCGGTGTTTATCTTTAGATGTTTTTGGAAATGTTACTGTTCGGGGTAATCAATATTTGAATCCAACGTTTTATCTTACTGGTTCATTTAATTTCCCATTCTCAGATTATGTTAGAATTCAGGCTATTGTGTCGTCGTCAGACATCCGTTCACTTGCTTCCTTTATAGGAGATTATGTGTATCAACCTTTTATAGAACTCGATTCAACTATTGTTGAGTTTGCAGATTTGGTGGTTCTAGGTAAAATCAAGCTGGGATCACGAGCGATCGCAGGTTTTGGTAATTATTTTTACGCTGTTGATAATTGCGAGTTCAGATTTGGTATCTTTTATGATTATATGATAAAGGGCTCTAATACATTCTATTTACTGGCTGACGCCCAGGCGGCAGCCGGAGTTAAAGGGCGTCTTTATGATTCCAGTGCATATAAATGTAAACAAGAAGCCGCACACCGTATAAGTTGGCATGCGGCGTATAAATTTAAACCATGTGGTGAGATTATGGTTGGCTCCAACCATGTAGTGGCAGGTAAAAATACTGTTAGAAGAAACGATATGTTTATTACGTTTGCGGGTACATTCTAAGACAATATATTATTGTTGCTTGCCATCCCAAATCAAATACGCTTCAATGAAGTCCATGAGTTCACCATCAAGCACCAAGTCTGGCTGCGGTGATTCATGATCGGTCCTGTGATCTTTAACCATCTTGTAAGGATGTAAGACGTATGAGCGAATTTGAGATCCCCATTCGATTTTCTTTTTCTCAATGGCAGCTGTTTTTGCAGCTTGTTCTTCTTTTTGTTTTTGTACTAACTTTGCTTGGAGCATTTTCATTGCTACTTCTCTGTTCTGCATTTGCGAACGTTCATTTTGGCACTGCACAACGGTGTTTGTTGGAATGTGGGTTATGCGCACAGCTGATTCTGTTTTGTTAACGTGCTGTCCACCAGCGCCTCCAGCGCGGTACGTATCGATGCGTAAATCTTTTTGATCGATGGTGATTGCTATTTCAGAAACTTCCGGCGTGAGTGATACGGCTGCAAATGATGTATGGCGACGCTTGTTGGCATCATAGGGTGATATGCGCACTAAGCGATGAATGCCTTGTTCTCCTTTAAATAGTCCGTAAGCATTCTTTCCGCGAATAAATAAGGTTGCTGATTTAATGCCGGCTTCTTCGCCAACTTGGTGATCGAGAATATCGACAGCAATTTTTTCTCGTTCGCAAAAGCGAGCATACATGCGCAATAAGAGTTCTGCCCAGTCTTGCGATTCGGTGCCGCCTGCGCCAGAATTAATAGTTAAGAAGCAATTGGCATGATCTTGTTCATCATTTAGTAGGAGTGCTATTTTAAACAATGAAACTGCTTTGCGTAATGCGTGCATATCAGTTGATAATTTGCGTAGTTCTTGTTCGTCATCTTTAAATAGTTCAATGAGTTCTGATATTTCTTGATTCGTTTGTAATATGTATTGGTACTGATCGCGTTGTAAGCGTATGCGTTGTAATTCTTTGAGGATCTCGGTTTGTTTAGAGTTTTGCCAAAAGTTCTCTTGAACGCTTTGCGTGTGGAGATCTTGGAATGCCTTTTCTAGTTTTGCATTTTCCCAATACGCTTTAATTGTTGTTATGTCTGGTTCTATTGTCTTCAGTTGTTCTTGTAGTTCATCAAATAACATGATTGTATGTTCCTCTTTATTAAGGATAAGTGATCTGTATCAAAATAGTATAACAACTAACATAGGTAATAGAAGTATCGTAAAAACTCCTGGCGCTTCCTATATATAAGGGGGTGCCTTTATATCAATTGTATTGCTTGTCCATTTTTGAAAGGCTATGGTTACCCTGAATAAGGTATGTTTTGGTGTTGTTATAAAAGGAGCGTATATAATGGTGTATTACAATAGAGTAGTAATGGTGGGCCTTATATATTGTATATATAGTGTGTCGCATGCAATGAGCAATGAAGCAACAAGGGTAACCAAACCTATTTCATTATTAACTGTGGCGCTACAGAGTTCTGGTCAGCAAACCTTTATACATAATCCTGTTCCGGTTAGATCGTGTTCTTCTATTATTGTAGATGATCTAGAGTCATTGAGTATGGGGACGCCACCGGGTGGTTTATCTACTGATTCAAATAAACGTGTACAACCAAAGGTTGCCGCGCACTCATCATCTTATATAAGAGTCATTATACCTGGTTGTGTTATAGGTGGCTGTGTTGTTTTGGTGAAAGTGAAGAAGGACCAAGATAGGGCACTAATAAGGCAATAAGTGCTTCTATGCGTATATATCATAGGGTGAGGATATGTTTTTTAGGGCTACTTACCCTTAAAAATCACTCCTTTATAGTAATAGATGTATATCAAAAGAGGTTTTTGGCTCATTAAAGGCTCTTTTTACGCTACGGCTTTTGCATGTTTTTGTGATTTTTTGTTCAATTCTTTTAAAATTCCTATAAAAAATGAACAAAAAAATAAAAAGTTTTTAATGAAAAAAGAGCTGTTGGATAAAGGCGAAAATGCCTTATAGCTCGTGTTTTACATTAGTTTAAATGAAGCATTCTGCATGGATAAAAGTATAAATTTAAAAAAAAGTTTAAAAAAAAGTTTGACCTTATCCATTATCCATGATAAATTTTACTTCGAATCAGTTGAAACAAATCGCTCAGCAGCAAGTCCCAAGGGACCTGAAGTTTGAAAAAGATTCGTGGAAACAACTCGCTCAGCAAGAGGTCCTAAAAAGCCTCCCAGTTGAGAAAATCTTTGAAATTTTCGAGAGAAATAAAAAATTGCCTAACTGTTTTAAGGCAAATCCTTTTAATTTTTAAATTTGTGATGGAGAGTTTGATCCTGGCTCAGAATAAACGCTGGCGGCGTGCCTAACACATGCAAGTCGAGCGAGAAAACCTTTCGGGGTTAGTAAAGCGGCGGACTGGTGAGTAACGCGTGAGAATCTACCATTCAGTGAAGAATACCCTCGAGAAATTGGGGTTAATACTGCATACGTCCCTCCGGGGAGAAAGATGGCCTCTTTGCTGTCGCTGATTGATGAGCTTGCGTACTATTAGCTTGTTGGTGGGGTAATGGCCTACCAAGGCAATGATGGTTAACCGGCCTGAGAGGGTGTTCGGTCACATTGGAACTGAGATACGGTCCAGACTCCTACGGGAGGCAGCAGTGGGGAATATTGCGCAATGGGCGAAAGCCTGACGCAGCGACGCCGCGTGGAGGATGAAGGTCTTCGGATTGTAAACTTCTGTTAAGTGTGAAAAATGCCTTATTCCTAATACGAATAAGGGATGATGGTACCGCTAGAGAAAGCACCGGCTAATCTCGTGCCAGCAGCCGCGGTAATACGAGAGGTGCGAGCGTTATTCGGAATTATTGGGTGTAAAGGGCGCGTAGACGGCGCGTTAAGTTTACTGTTAAATCCTTCGGCTTAACTGAAGAAATGCAGCAAATACTGGCGTGCTAGAGGATGGAAGAGAGAAGTGGAATTCTTGGAGTAGCGGTAAAATGCGTAGATCTCAAGAGGAACACCGATGGCGAAGGCAGCTTCTTGGTCCATTTCTGACGTTGAGGCGCGAAAGCGTGGGGAGCAAACAGGATTAGATACCCTGGTAGTCCACGCTGTAAACGATAATCACTAGACGTTGGTCCTGTTTAACGGGATTAGTGTCGAAGCTAACGCGTTAAGTGATTCACCTGGGAAGTACGGTCGCAAGATTAAAACTCAAAGGAATTGACGGGGGTCCGCACAAGCGGTGGAACATGTGGTTTAATTCGACACTACGCGAGGAACCTTACCTAGGCTTGACATGCATTTGACAGTTGTGGAAACACAATCTTTCGGGCTTCGGTTCGGACAGATGCACAGGTGCTGCATGGCTGTCGTCAGCTCGTGTCGTGAGATGTTTGGTTAAGTCCTCTAACGAGCGCAACTCTTGCCATTAGTTGCTACTTTTAAGTAAAGCACTCTAATGGGACTGCCTGGGAAACCAGGAGGAAGGTGGGAATGACGTCAAGTCAGCATGGTCCTTATGTCTAGGGCTACACACGTGTTACAATGGCCAGTACAAAGGGCTGCTAACTCGCAAGAGCATGCTAATCCCATAAAACTGGTCTAAGTTCGGATTGGGGTCTGCAACTCGACCCCATGAAGTTGAAATCGCTAGTAATCGCATATCAGCAACGATGCGGTGAATACGTTCTCGGACCTTGTACACACCGCCCGTCACACCATGAGAGCTGTTTGTACCCGAAGCCATTTTAGCTAACTTGAAAGAGAGGCGAATGTCTAAGGTATGGGGAGTGATTGGGGTGAAGTCGTAACAAGGTAGCCGTAGGAGAACCTGCGGCTGGATCACCTCCTTTCGAGGGAGTAAATACCAGTTATTATGTCTTCGGACTTAATTAACTACATTGAGTGTGTAAATATAAGGGATTTGTCTTAAAACAGTGTGGCGCAGCTAAATCTGGGCCTATAGCTCAGTTGGTTAGAGCACCCCGCTGATAACGGGGAGGTCAGTCGTTCGAGTCGACTTAGGCCCACCAAGAAATTGTGGGTTGAGGTTGACGTGTCGACATATGCCTTTAGTTGGCATTGAGATGCAGTTCCCTGACCACTATCTTAGCAAGGTTAAGGGGGTGTAGCTCAGTTGGTAGAGCGTCCGTTTTGCACGCGGAAGGCCAGCGGTTCGAATCCGCTCATCTCCACCAAAAAACCTTTTAAAAACCTTGTGTTTTTCGAAGTAAGCTGTATAATTTATTTAAATTTTCTCTCGTTAATTAAAATTGAAAAAAAAGAAGCAGAAGCAGTAAATGATAAAAAATTACTTGTGATCTTTGAAATATTTGTAAATAAAGAGTCCTTATAGTAACCAACAGGTGAATCAGCAAGTTTGTAATTAATTGAAAAGGGCTTTTGGTGGATGCCTTGGTATCAAGAGGCGATGAAGGAGGCGGAAGGCTGCCATAAGCTTCGGGAAGCTGCCAATCAAGCTATGATCCGAAGATTTCCGAATGGGGAAACCCGTATTGGTAAACCCAATACATTCTTATCTGAATACATAGGGTAAGAAAGCGAACGGCGTGAACTGAAACATCTAAGTAGCGCTAGGAAAAGAAAACAAAGTGATTTCCCAAGTAGTGGTGAGCGAAAAGGAAACAGCCTAAACTTTTATCACGTGATAGCCTGTGTGCGTTGTGATAAAGGAGTTGTGAGATATAAGCGTTCAAGAAATACAGTTCTTGAGTTGTTATTAATATAATGTAGTTGAATGTTCTGGAAAGGACAGCCATAGAAAGTGACAGCCTTGTAATCAAAACATTATGTTAAGCAATAGTTTGTGTTCTCGAGTACCATAGAGCACGTGAAATTCTGTGGGAATCTGCCCGGACCATCGGGTAAGGCTAAATACTACTTGATGACCGATAGTGAACTAGTACCGTGAGGGAAAGGTGAAAAGAACCTCGGAAGAGGAGTGAAATAGAACATGAAACCAACTGTCTACAATCGGTGGAAGCGATATATACGTATGCGCGACCACGTACCTTTTGCATAATGAGCCAACGAGTTACCATACGCTGCAAGGTTAAGTTTTGAAAGAACGGAGCCGTAGCGAAAGCGAGTCTGAATAGGGCGAATAGTAGCGTGGGGTAGACCCGAAACCTAGTGAGCTATCCATGTCCAGGATGAAGTCTCAGTTACATGAGATGGAGGTCCGAACCGGTGTGGGTTGAAAACTGCTCGGATGAGGTGTGGATAGGAGTGAAAGGCTAATCAAACTGGGAAATAGCTGGTTCTCCCCGAAATATATTTAGGTATAGCCTTGTTGGATCTGCTATGGCGGTAAAGCACAGTTTTAATTGTGGGGGCGTAAGCTTACCAGATTTTTACTAACTCTGAATGCTATAGCATTAGAAGACAGGAGACAGACTGTGGGGGATAAGCTTCATAGTCGAGAGGGAAAGAGCCCAGATCATCAGCTAAGGTCCCTAAATACTCGTTAAGTGGTAAAAGAAGTGAAAACGCAATGACAGCCAGGATGTTGGCTTAGAAGCAGCCATCATTTAAAGAAAGCGTAACAGCTCACTGGTCAAGTATTTTTGCGCTGAAAAACGAACGGGGCTTAAACGAGTTACCGAAGCTATGGATTATAACAAGATTCGTCTTGTTTTAGTGGTAGGGGAGCGTTCCTTGATAGATACAAGTTTGACCGTAAGGACAGATGTCGTGGATCAAGGAAGTGAGCATGTTGGTATAAGTAACGAAAAAATAGGTGAAATTCCTGTTCGCCGTAAGTCTAAGGTTTCCGTGAGAACGGTTCATCCACTCAGGGTTAGTCGATACCTAAGCCGAGGCCAATTGGAGTAGGTGATGGACAGCAGGCTAAATATTCCTGCACCATTTAGTAGCGTTTGAGTGATGGAGTGACGCAGTAAGGTAGTTTGAATTGGCGTTTGGATGCCAATCTAAGCATTTAGAGGAGTCTCGTAGGTAAATCCGCGAGGCTGTTATCCTTGAGGTGTGATGGGTACGCTAATTTTTAGGAAGAAGCGTATTTGAATGATCCTACACTGACTAGAAAAGCTTCTAGCGAGCTATGTGAATGATCGTACCGCAAACCGACACAGGTAGACGGGCAGAGAATGCTCAGGCGTTGAGATAACTATCATTAAGGAACTCGGCAAAATTGCCTCGTAACTTCGGGATAAGAGGCGCCTGCAGTGTGACTGATTAACTTCAGGGAGCATTGTCAGGTTTCAACAAAGAGGCCCAACCGACTGTTTAACAAAAACACAGGGCTCTGCAAACTCGTAAGAGGAAGTATAGAGTCTGACGCCTGCCCAGTGCTGGAAGGTTAATAAGAGAAGTCAGCCGTAAGGTGAAGCTTTGAATTGAAGCCCCAGTAAACGGCGGCCGTAACTATAACGGTCCTAAGGTAGCGAAGTACCTTGTCGGGTAAGTTCCGACGCGCATGAATGGCGTAACGAGTTGGGCGCTGTCTTAATGATAGACTCAGTGAATTTGTAGTACAAGTGAAAATGCTTGTTACCCGCGAAAGGACGGAAAGACCCCGTGCACCTTTACTATAACTTGACATTGATTTTTGGATTAACTTGTGTAGGATAGGCGGGAGACTGTGAAGTTGAGGCGCTAGCTTCAATGGAGTCATCCTTGAAATACCGCTCCTGTTGATTTGAGAATCTAACTTTGTACCGTAATCCGGGCAAAGAACATTGTCTGGGGGGTAGTTTGACTGGGGTGGTCGCCTCCTAAAAAGTAACGGAGGCGTTCAAAGGTTCCCTCATGACGAATAGAAATCGTCTTTAGAGCGTAAAGGCATAAGGGAGCTTGACTGCAAGACATACAGGTCGAGCAGGTGCGAAAGCAGGACTTAGTGATCCAGTGGTTCTGAATGGAAGGGCCATTGCTAAACGGATAAAAGGTACGCCGGGGATAACAGGCTGATCTCCTCCAAGAGTCCATATCGACGAGGAGGTTTGGCACCTCGATGTCGGCTCATCGCATCCTGGGGCTGAAGAAGGTCCCAAGGGTTTGGCTGTTCGCCAATTAAAGCGGTACGCGAGCTGGGTTCAGAACGTCGTAAGACAGTTCGGTCCTTATCCGTCGTGGGCGCAGGGTATTTGAGAAGGGTTGTCCCTAGTACGAGAGGACCGGGATGAGTAAGCCTCTGGTGTTCCAGTTGTCCTCCAAGGGCAGCGCTGGGTAGCTAAGCTTATTAGAGATAACCGCTGAAAGCATCTAAGTGGGAAACTCGCTTCAAGATAAGATACCCCTAATTAAGACCCCTTGAAGACTACAAGGTTGATAGGCTGGATGTGTAAGTACCGTAAGGTATTTAGCTAACCAGTACTAATAGGTCGAAAGTTTTAATTACATTTGAAAAAATTATGAACCTCTTGGTGAAGAATGCTAAAGACTCTCTTATTACAAATATTTCGATCACAAGTGTAAATTTTGAAAAATTTCTGGTGGGTATAGCTACGGGGACACACCCGTTCCCATTTCGAATACGGCAGTAAAGTCCGTAGCGCCGAGAATACTTGGCTGGAGACGGCCTGGAAATGTAGGTACCGCCAGATTAAAATAAAAAACCTCGAAGGTAAAACTTCGAGGTTTTTTAATGTCTAAAATTTAACATTATCGAGCCTTTCTTTTATTCCGTATTATGCATATGGTACCCTTATTATAGATTGCAATGTTCTTTTAAATAACAGTTTGAATCTGGGGGGGTATTGTGAAATGCGTTAATAGACTTTTTATTATTTTTAATGTTATTGGTGTCCTGTCCTTATGGTCTGTTGCTTTAGAAGGAATGGAGAAAACCACACAAGAATCAGAAATTATTAGTACGGTTGCTATCGTTAGTGTTGTTACGAGTGTCGGTTGTGTTCTTTGTAACGAACTTCGCTATCAGGTAGCACAGTATTTTGTGAATAAATTGGAACGAGAAATATTAGCGGTAAATGACGATAATGCAAATTATAACCCCTGTGATATTTCTCTTTGGATAACTAAGCAAAAAAAATTAGCGAGTTTAACAGCAGATGCACGGGATCTTAAGGACTATGCACTTATAACTCGGCTGATGAGTGTTTTTCTTAGATAATTATTTTTGTTTTTTAAAGACTATTTACTCTTGTTTGAGTATTGAGTTATTCTTAAAACGTTAAAAATATACACTCATACGTTGTGGAGAAGAGCGATGAATAATAATATATGGAAAAAAAGTTTTATTGCGGTTTCTTTGTTATATGCACATTGCACTATTTCGTTGTCTGTTAGTGATATGCAAGATGTATATGTGACGCACAGACTTGCTACTGATACGGATGCTGATTGGGTTGTTGTTGGCGCTGGCCCTGCGGGAATTGCTACTGTTGGTGTATTGATGGATATTGGTATTGATCCGCAACGCATCATGTGGATTGATCCTGAATTTAATGTTGGTCATCTGAGTGCGTTTCCTCATGTGCCAAGTAATAATAAGACCAAAGAATTTATTGATTTTGTTAATGCTTGTGACTGTTTTAAGGAGTGTACAAGTCCAACGTTGGAGCAATTGCATGCTTATAATCCAGAAGAACGCCATAATCTTGAAGTAGTTATAAAGCCGTTGGTATGTATCACTGCCCATTTGCGTGAAAAGATTCAGTCCATCGAGGGCATGTTGACGGCATTGTTTTTCGATCAAGGGGTGTGGCATGTTGGCACAAGCACTGGGCAAGCTGTCTCTGCGCAGCATGTTGTTCTTGCTACTGGTTCTTATCCAAAGACGCTCGAATATAATAAACAAGGCATTATCACACTGGATAAAGCTCTCGATCCTGAAATTTTAAAAACATTGGTTGGGGCGGAGGATACGGTTGGTGTTGTTGGTGGCTCTCATTCAGCAATTTTGTTACTCAAGTTTTTATCGGAGTTGCAGGTTAAGCATATTTATAATTTTTATAAATATCCCATTTTATATGCGGTTGATATGGGAACGTGGACCTTGCATCCCAATGGTATTAAAGGTATTACGGCACAATGGGCACGTGAAGTATTAGAAAAAAATCCACCTGCAAATCTCACTCGTATTCAAGTAACCGATAGTACCTTGCCAGCATTAGTTGAGCAGTGTTCTAAAGTTGTTTATGCTATTGGGTATGATCGTAATCCATTGCCGGCGGTGAATGGTCAAGAGCCTATTGCTCAGTACAATGAACATAATGGCTTTATCGCCCCACGTCTTTTTGGTATTGGTATTGCATTTCCTGAGCAACGAGTCGATCCATTGGGTAATCAATCGTATCGCATTGGGCTTGATAGTTTTATGAGTTATGCGCAGCGGTTGATACCGCATTGGGTAGCTGGTGATGTAGAGGAACAAGTTAAACGCAGTGGTAGAATACAGCGTCAGATGAATCTGCTTGAAAAAATGGCTAGTTTATTTACTATCGAAGCATTATAATCATTAACGAAATTTTTAGTCAAAAAAGCTCTTGTGGGATTGTCCTACAAGAGCTTTTTTTGTATGTGGAATATGTACAATGAATGTATCGGGGTACTATAATGCGTATCAATAATCTGTTTTTACTGTTATTAACGCCGAATTTATTATCTTTCTATAGCGCTCAATGTTATCAAGGAGAGGCGTTATTCGTTCATAATTTGAGTTCTTATATCACTATAGCCGATTCAATTTTACAGCAACTTTATTCGTTAGCAAAACCATGCGAGAAGGAGAAGGTAGTGAGTCAATGTTCAACAAAAATACGACCTTTATTAACTCATTTTTCAGAACTTAGTATAAAAATTCCCTATGTTGTTTTGGGTGATTTGCCAACGCCGGTGCAGCATCTAAAAAGATTAGGTGCTCATCTTGGTTGTAATAATATGTATAGTAAACGAGATGATGTTACGGGAATACAGCTTGAAAATGGGCAGCGCCTTTTTGGTGGCAACAAGATTCGAAAATTAGAATTTTTATTGGCAGATGCATTGAATAATGGCGCTCAGTCAGTGATGACGTTTGGATGTGCGGGTTCTAATCATGCTGTTGCCACAACAGTATGTGCAGATTATTTAGGGCTAAAAAGTATTTCAATGTTGAAAACTCAGCCAAATTCACACGTTGTAAGGCGCAATCTTTTATTGATGGATTACTATGGTTCTGAAATTCAGTTCTGTCCTGATTCATCAGTGCGGGGACTTTGTGCAATGGTTACTTTTTTTCAGCAGAAATCAGCTTTTGGTGTTTATCCGTATGTGATTCCAACAGGCGGATCATGTCCCATTGGTGTACTAGGTTTTGTTAACGCTGTATTTGAATTGAAAGAACAAATAGAGCAAGGATTGTTACCCGAGCCGGATCGTATCTATGTCGCGGCCGGAAGTTTTGGCACCATAGCCGGATTGCTTTTAGGAGTGAAGGCGGCGGGTCTAAAATCACAGATTATTGGAGTTGCGGTTGAGCCAGAAGAAGTGCTGGGCGAGTTTAAAAAAATGATTATTCAGTTGTTCCATGGTACTAACAAGTTATTGCATGAATCTGATTCTACATTTCCACTTTTTGATATGACTGAACAAGAGGTGGTGTTATTGATGGCGCACGGAGGTACGGAATACGGATTGTTTACGCAGGAAGCAGCAGAGGCAATTGTGTTGCTTAAAGAACAAGAGGGTATCATCCTCGATGGTACTTATACGGGCAAAGCAATGGCCGGATTGATTGCAGATGTAACAGAAAATAATCATCACGATGATGTTATATTATTTTGGAACACCTTTTACGGTGATGATTATGCGTCTGTAATAAAATATACTGATTATGTAAAATTACCTAAAGCGTTACATCATTTTTTTGAGAGTAGTGTGCAGGAGTTTGATAATGCATAAACTTATTGCGTGCGCCATAACTAAATGCTGGTAATGTTGTTCCTTCTTTTATTATTACATTTTCAATAACGCTTTGCGCGCCAACGATAACTTTGTTTTCTAACGTTGCATTATCCAATACGGCATGAGGGTGTATTGTACAAAATTCTCCTATTTTAGTGTTGTTCAAAAGTTGTACGCCGGCGTTAATCACGGTGCCCCGGCCAATAGTGGCATTCAAATCTAGATGTACGGTGTGCGGCGCGGTAAACCGTATACCATTTGCCATCCAATAATGAATGAGTTCATTGCGTTTAATCTGTTCTACGGTTGCGAGTTCTTCAAAAGTATTTACGCCGTTCAGTAGTTCAAAAGGAAATGGCATGGTGATAACGGGTAATTGGTGGTTGCTGGCGATCTCCACCAAATCAGTAATATAGAATTCGTTCGTTTTTTCATTTTGTTTTATGGTGCTTAAAAATGTTTCAAGAAATGCTCGATTAATCAAATAAATACCGGCGTTAACATATGGATAATCGGTAATGCTGAAGGTGAAATGTTTTTTTTCTACAATTTTTATGCTGTCACCTTGTTGCACAATACGACCGAACGCATTAGCTGGGTCAACATTGTAGCTGGTGACAATGCTTATAGCAGCGTTGTTCTTCTGATGCTCTAGGCAAAGTTGTGTTATGATGTCGGGTGTGATGAGGGGCATATCGCCGTTCATCACTAATATATTATTAGCGTGCCAGGTTTCTTTTGAGCAGAGCAATGCATGGCCGGTGCCTAGTTGTTCGGCTTGTTTAGCAAAAAGGAGATTGGGGATATTTGCAGATTCTATTGCTTGTTGTACTAATTCTTTTTGATAACCAATGACAATGGTTGTTGGAATGGATAATTTTTGCATGAGCGCTACGGTATAGAGCACCATGGGTTGGCCACAAATGGGTGTAATTAGTTTTGTAATACCTGTTTTAAGACGAGACCCTTGGCCAGCTGCGAGTATTATTGCTTGTACTTCATGATTGTTGATAGCATTAGGCATAGCGGTTCCAAAAAAAAGTATAAACTGTATGAATAATATAGTACGCGTTAATAAGGTGTTTTTATTATTGTGCACGGCTCATTCTCCTTTAGTATGTATACAACATGGTAAAAGATTATAACAAAAATAGATGAAATTTAATAACATCTATTTTCTTGTTTTTATAGTGAGGTGTTGTGTATAGTGTAGAGAAGTTTTTCAAAAGAAGTGGTTTGACAATGATTAAGAGAAGGTGATCCATTTACGTAGTGCAGTATAATGATGATATTTTAAAATAAGGTGTAGAGCTATGAAAAAATTTTCTAGTCTTTTATTGTTGAGCTTAGTGGCGCAGTCAATGTTTGCTGAATTTGGAGAATCTCGCTTGTGGCAGCGAGCTGACGAGCCAAGAGTTGCTTATAATGCTCGTGTGAATGCTGCTTATCGAGAAACGTTGGGTAGATCAGGGCATAATATTGAAACTGATAACAATGGTGACGAAACTAATGTTGTTGGCTATGCAGGTTCGTTTACTAAACTATTAGAACATGACACAACGACGGGTCTTTTGTCAGCAACGGGGCTCGCTAATTATGAAAAATTAATAAAAGCATTAAAAAGTGGCATGCAAGTAGATTATAATGATATTGAGCGATCTGCGGGTTCATCTCGTCTTTTTGTTAATCCTCAATCTGGTTTTGCTTTGACGATGAACGGTATGGATTCTGCACAATTGTCAATGCTGTTATCTCCAACATTAACATCGGCTGAAGCTGCTGCAGATATGATAGAAACATATCTGAATGCAATATGCCGTGATGTGCTTTTTAGTGATTATGGTACCGGGGAAGGCACTGATATCGATTCAGTCAATGGTGGATCATTAACGGAAAATGCTGCAGCAATTTTGAATGATTTAGGTTCTGTGTTTAAAGGTCCTCGTAATGGCAGCAACGTTGTTGATGCTTCGGTATTATTCCGTGGTCTTACTACTGGTGACAAAACAGGCCCCTATGTTTCCCAATTTTCATTAATGCCTCTTTATCCGATGTTTGCAGCTGGTTGTATTGGTGCCGCAGCGGGTCTCATTGGTGTGCCAAATTTACCATTAGCAGCGTTTCAAGTTAATCAACGTTACCCAATAGCAAGCGATAGAGAATTTGGCGTAACGTGGGATGATTATGTTGCTCTTCAAAATGGCTTGATTCCAAAACAATATAATGCAAATGATTATAATGCTACGGCAACGAATAATCGTTATCCAATTAATGGTCGTGATCTCGGTAGTTATGTACATCGAGATGGACCTTATGAATCATATTATTATGCATTAAATATTCTTGCAACGAGAGGGTTTCCAATATCATCAGTGTTTCCTTATGCGGATGGCGATATTACTAATGAGGGTGCGGGATTAACCTTGGGTGCTCCTGATGCATTTGGGTTGTTAGGTTTGGCTGCTTTGACAGCATTTAGGGCTGCATGGGCACAAAAATGGCGTTGTCACAGACGTATCCGTCCAGAAGCTATGGCAGGTTTAGTTCATACAGCTAAGGTTAATGATACAAATGATTTTGGATTACATTCGTCATTATTTACCACGCATGCTGGTTATGATTTGTTGGCAATGGTTCGAGCGCACAATGAATTGCAAGCAACTGTATCGCATGATGCCATACAATTGGTTGATGCTGGGACATATTTGTTGAGTCAAATGTATCCAGAAGCGTCACCTGAGCATCCAGCATATCCATCAGGTCATGCTACGGGTGCTGGTGCATGTGTAACAATTTTAAAGGCAATTTTTGATAATGATACATTGATTAATACTAAATTTACTCCAGTCAAAGTTGATCCAACAGATCCAACCGCACTTGTAACACTATCAAATGGTGAAGGAGCCAATCTGTTAACGGTTGGCGGCGAGCTTAATAAGTTAGCATTCACTATTTCAATGGCACGTAACTTTGGTGGTGTACATTTCCGCAGCGATGCATGGAATGGCATGTTGCTTGGAGAAGCTGTAGCAATAACAGTATTACAAGATCATGCAAGAATATATCAAGAGCAAGGATTTACTGGTTTCCAATTGACTAAGTTCGATGGCACTAAGGTGCGTATTACGCCGGATGTTGTGCAAGTAATTAGTTAATTATTTTTTATTGTTATTAAACGAGAGAAGGGATGCGTTATAGTGCATCCCTTCTCTCGTTTAGTTGAAACTATTGTTTTCTTATTATGCCTGCCCATAGCAACATGAAGGCAATAATCATGATGCATGCAAGGAGATTGCCTTCATAAGCCATGGGATAAGCATTAAAGGCGGCTTGCTGCAGTGCTAGGCTTATGATGAATGTTCCGGCTGCAATTGGTACCACTGTGTTATCGTAGCGGACAATTATAGCATACGTTATGAGTAGTACTAAGCCCATCAGAGCTCCTGAAATAAGCCAATGGGAAATGTTCTCAATATGAGTTATGTCATTCATCATTACGCCAAAAAGTATAAAAATACTTGCGCATGCTACTTTATTGTTATGCCAATAATCAGAAAGGTGGTCGATAATAATGCATACAATAAGTAGTGCCGCCGTGAGGGCAATATAGCTTGTTAGCCAATGTATAAGAATGCCGATTAAGGTACTGTGGGTTGGCAGCGCTGTGTAATCGGCCCAGATAGGTTTTAGGGACGGTGCGTGTTTTTGTAATGCGGTGTATATGCCGGTTGCAAATGCGCCAGTGCTTATTCCTGCTATGAGTGCTAGGCTATGCGAAAGATGGTGGTATGGTTTTTGCCATGCATTGATATAGGTAAGAAGAATGCCCAATGAACCGGCTCTGAATAACATGCCAATTGAGGCCATGCCTACAAGGTTAAAAATCTGATTGTAAAAAGGTTCGCTGGTAGTAAGTTGCGCCATCATGGTTGGCCAGACGTTTATAAGATTAAGAGCGAAAAGTACTATCAATACAACGCTGTATCCTAATGTTGTTCCTGAAAATAAGCTGAAATGCTTTGACTTTTTGAGTGACATAACTAATCCAATACTTAAAAAACTATACAGTAATAGCATGCAGAGTAGTGATAGTATTTCGAGCATATGGTGGTTGTTCTTTTGTGTACGTTCCCACTCTTCTGGTACATGAATATAGCGACAACTATCGACTACCTTATCACCGGAAATTTTTACTGATATGTATGCTTGGCCTTGTTTCAAGGGGTAGGTTGCTTTGTTTGAAAAGGTGAAGGCCCAATCTTTGCGTGTGGGATTTTTAGTAGCGACAGCGGATATTTCTTGCAGTGATTCTGGACTCAGTTGATAGGTTGTCTGTAATTCTTGATGTGCTATAAGTCGCGCGTCTTGTTCAGCCAAATCTGCGCCTGGGAATGTTTCGGGAAGTTGGTGTTTGAAGCGAAACAATTGGTTGTCGCCGGTAATAGACATTTGATACTCTTCCGATCTTTCGGCTACGGTGCCATGCCATCTGACATAACGAATGGTCCAGCGTGGAGGTGCCAGATACGTTCCCAATAACGTATGGTATATTTCTGGAGATCCATGTTGCCAAATGAAGGCGTGTTGTAGCTGTACATCAAGTGAAGAGGTATAGTCGCCGGATACGTTTGATAGCGGTTGCCATGATTCGTTTAATAGTATGTTTCGATTTGCTAACGCTTGTTGCGCTGTTGTTAATGCCATTGAAGGGGTAACATTGAGAGGTTGTGCATCCTGTGACCACTGTTGCGTATAGAGCCAAAGACTTAGGCCAATAATGCAAGCAGCAATGAGAATGTTTTTTTTGTTTGAAGGTAGTGTTATAGGTTGTTGAAAAATGGTAGAAATTTTTTCAAGCAACTCTTGGTGGACTGGAGGTTGCCAGGATTCATTGAGTTCATTTTCTGGTAATGAATTCCAGCGTCCAACCTTCAATCGCGCATAAAGAACGATTAAAAGCGGTATTATTGCTAGCATAATGACCATTGCCTGATTGATCCAGGCATTGGGTGCTGTGGAAACAAAAAGAGGCAGCGCAAACCATACAACATCATAAGAGAAGTGTGATATAATTGTTGGGAGTAATCCAAATCTTAGGTAGATGCCACCGCTGATTAAAGAGAAGAATAATAGTTCGATGACGCGTGCATAAGCAGGTTGTGCTGGGTAGTTGGCATGTGCAGCGCCAAAAATGAGTGCTTGTACGATAAATCCTAAAGTAATCCACATACGTTGATTGCCAAAGCGCTTTCCAATGAGTGCAGCTCCAGCGATAGGAATTGCTCTGAATAAACATTCTTCCATGAATCCAGCACCGAGTGATAAAACAATCGACGAGAGCCATGGGAAATAATGTGCAAGAATATTAGGGTCAATAAGAGAGCTTGAGGGAATCCACCAATTAAAATAGGTGGTAGTGATACTATAAAAACCTACACCAAATGCTAAATAACATGGAACGAGCAAATAGCCTCCAATAGTGCTTCCGAGTATAGTAATCGAACTTGATGCGGGAGGTGACCATACGTCCCATAATTGTGGATGTTTTCCAAATGCAGCTCGTGTAAAACTTTCTGCTGTTATAAAAGCGAGGCTGTATAGAATCGTGATATACAATAATTGAAAGATAAGTGAAACCATATATTTTATGAGAAACCCTTGCATGGAAAGTTCGGTTTGATAGTGCATCCATGCGAGTGGCAACTGATTAATAGATACTAAAACATGTAATGTCGCAATAATAATGCCCCACGCAGTAGCTGTTTTCCAAAGAACCCATCGCCTTCTTAGAAGAAAAAATATACCGATAATGCAACCGCCAAAAATGTAGAGGAGTATCATAGCCATAGTAGCACCAGCGGCAATACTATTATTTGCTGAGCGCATCTCTTTGTAACGTAATTTAAATTCTTCGGGAATTTTAATGTAATGAGTAAGTTCGGTGAGCTTATCGCCACTTAGGATCAATTGCAGGCGATAATGACCATTGCCAATGGTGATGTCAGGTCGTTCATACGTAAATTGGTGATCAATTCTGCCACTTGGTCTTACTTCTTTTGATGTTTCAACAAGCTTATAGTTTGTGAGTTGGATACGCCAATTGTTGGTTGCTGCTTGTTCTGCAATGAGCTTCGCTTGATCTGTGCTGAGTGCGTGGCCAGGGCTATTTTCCGAGATTTTTTCTGCAAAGCCGTAGGGTGTACCATCAGGTTTAAATTTTATGCGAGTTTCATTTTTTTCGTATTCTTTAAAGTGGCGTACTTGCCATGTATAAGGAGCGTAGAGTTGATCTTTAAGCATCTGTGTAAAAGCTTGTTTACCACCCGCCTCAAGTTCAACAAACGTTTGAACTTCTTGATCAGACTCGAATGATGCGGCTTGCCAATATCCTATTGGGCCAAGGTTATACTGTTCTGATATTTCACGAGCTTTCTTGAGTGCAGTAGGTCTATCAAGTTCAAGATCGAGATTCACTATGGGGAATGCGGTTGAAAAATATTTAAGGGTAAAGAATGTGCTTGCAATTGCCAGTGCAGAAAAAAGTATCCAAAATAATGGCTTACGAAAAATGTTATACATAGAAATTATCCTTTGGTTGAGGTTTTATGATTTCTGAGTGCGATAAGGCATTCTAGCGCTGTAGCATTTATTGGTAGTTTGTCGAGAAAGTGGGCAGGTGTTTTGGTGCCGTTTACTTCATCGAGCACTCTTATACACTCTTCTGCAGAAGAATTATTACCTAATTTAGGGAGGATTACTTCCAATGTTATTGGTGCTTGGCGGGTGGGTGTTACTATTGTTCTACGTGCTACATGTGAGTTGCAGGGAATTTGTTTAAAGAAATCCCGATTTACAGAGCTTGATGGACTATGCCTTAATGATAATGATTGTTTTGTGTATGAACTATGGCAGCTTGATCCAGATATACCGTTACTATTGTTTTCTTGATTGTCCGCTTGCCCAGGGAGTGCGGAGACTTTTTCTGTGCTTCCGGTCGTATGTTCGCTTTTTTGAACAATATGTCTACCGGAAAAATTTAAGGAGTTATGTTTGGATGTTCTTGATGGTCTAGGAGATTGTAACGATAATAGTTTTTTGAGGGTTTCGTTTAACTCGTTATCATCCGCATCCTCTTTGTTTTCTTGCATACGCAAGGTAGGTAACTTTTTTGGTGGCAAGGGTGGTTTTTGTGTGGAATTATTAAATGATTGATTGTTGGCGTTTGTTCGTGACTGTACGCATTTGTTGCGAGAACTTATAGTGGGAGAGAAGAACATACTATGGTGTGTGGTGTGTAGGCAAAAGGCCAGAAGGAAAAATAGAATAGAGTATATATTGAGCATTGAATTGGTTTCCTCTTATAAAGATTGCGTGCATCGTATGTAAGGATAAGGATAACCATAAAATATGTAAAATATATGCAAAAAAAAGAGGCCCTAGTTTTAGAGCCTCTCAGTGTGCATTACGTAATACACGGTTAATTTATGCTGCTGGTTGAGTTTCTTCTGTCGTTTTTTTTGCAGCTTTTTCTTCTTCTTGTTGTTGTTTTTCTAATTCTTTGAAGAAATCTTCTAACATTTTCTTCATTTCTTCTTCGGTTGGCTCAGCTGGTGTTGCTTCTACAAGTTCTGCAGGAGTCGCGTCAACTGGTACAACAACTTCTGTTTCAGGCGTTGTTATTACAACATCATCTGCACAGATTGCTTGTGTGCCAAAAACCGTTAATGCTACGATTAAGGCTAGTGTTTGTTTGTTCATGATATACCTCCAATGGTATTATAAGGGTTAAATAATAATATTCTTAAAATTTTTTGTTAAAAATACTGTGACCATCTGCTATAGGACTTTGTGCGGTTGCTCGTCGTTGATTCGTTTTTAAATCTTCAGAAAGTAATCGGGCGTCATTTGTTAACAAGAGTTTTTGAGCGGTACTTTTATGTGCCATCGGTTTTTTAATGTTCTTGTTTTCTTCTATCATCATCTTTGTGAAGGCGCATGATAATGCCGGTGTGCCAAGAGAAAATACAGGTTCCGATGCAGTGCGATTTTGAGTATTCTAGTTATCGTTTTTATGTTCATTCGCTTCATAGTGAGCTGATTGGGTACGTCTTTGTTGTTCCATGGGAAATTGTGTTTTTTCATTGAACTGGGCGAATTTCATGCGCTCAAATGGTTGTTGCTCGGTAGTTGGTTGAGCACTATTGGTTTCAGGACTTCCAGAACCAGGCTCGGCACCTAAATCAACAAAGTTGCTGTAGTCGCAGAAAGTAATAATAGAAGGTGAGTTCTGAGTGATTGCCTTATCCATTGCGTGGGCAGATGCTTCGCATAGCGTTAAACCAATGATTAGATTTAAAAGTGTTAATTTTTTCATAGGGATGTTCTCCGTTATCAATTTATAATGTTACTGTTTTTTTTCTTCTGGCCGCGCTGATCTGGCTGTTTGATTTTTAGCATTATTCAAATTTTGCAAGAACTGTGTAATAGTATTCGAATTTTGATGCATAGAGAAAGGTTGAGGGCGTGCAATTAGAGTTATCCCCTCTTCTCTAACGCCGTGCACGGTGAATGTAACATCAGATCTAAATTGGGCGTCAGAGGATAGCTCTAATGAAAATAGCGGTGCAGATTGTGTTCGCTGATCATTAGGATTAGCTTGCTTAGCCTCGTGTTCGGGAGTACTCACCGGAGCAGATTGTGAACGTCTTTGGGTATTATCGTTTAGGGTCGTATTATTGTTTGTATTCCCCTTGTTATCTTGTTCCATTGCATGAGTGTTGATAACCCCACAAAGAGCAAGTGACAGCGCTAGATTGATTCGTATAATGTTTTTCATATAATCCTCCGTAATTATGTTAGTTATTTGTTTATATTAATAAGATTACCTTAATTAAAGGTAATGTCAATGCTATATTTTCAAATATAAAATATTTGATGGATTGAACTATAGGATTGGATGTTTGAACCAGGGAAAATAGTATGATATGGTTGGTGAACGTGAATTATGAGTAAAAGATGAAAAAGAAGAGGTTGAATCCTAAAAAGTCTTTTAAAAAATTAAGACCCGGTTCTTTGGTAAGAACCGGGTCTTTTCTTATTTCTTAAGTTAAGAAACGAGAACGTATGCGCTTAGTAGCGGTTGTTCATACGTGGGCCACGTGGACGTGAATCCATAGCTTCGCGTGGACGAGCTTCGTTCACTCTTAGTCTTTGGCCTTCAAGTTCTTGACCGTTAAGTTCGGTGATTGCTGTTTGAGCTTCGTTAGCTGAACCCATTTCAACAAAAGCGAAACCTTTAGGTTGGCCTGTGAACTTATCTTTGATAAGTTTAACTGAGGTTACAGTACCGAATTGAGCAAATAATGATCTTAATTTTTCTTCTGTTACTAGACGGGATAGGTTTCCAACGTAAATGTTCATTTTTATATTCACTTATCTAAAAAGATTAATATTATTTTTATCGTATCTTGAGTGTGTCCCACATGAACACTGATTCTTTTTTATTTTATATAACCATCTCCGTCTTAAAAACCGTATTATTCTTATCTCAATACTCTAAACATAACAGAAAAGTTACCCGTGCACAAGAGATAAACCCTTTTTCTGACTATAAATTCTTAGGCAGAAAACAAGGAGAGCAGCTCATATATGCTTTGGAAGCGCTTGACCGTGTCCAGTGGCGCATCAATTTTTTGGTTGTGGGCGACGATAAGTTGTTGAATGCCAAATTTTTCTGCTTCTCGGACGAAGAGGTTGATTTGGTTAATGGGCTTAATCTGGCCTGTGAGGCTCAATTCCCCTAAAACAATGGTTTTTTCGGGCAAGGGCTGTTGAAAGTAGCTTGATAGTAAGGCTAAGGCTATGCCTAAGTCCGTTGAACTCCCTTTGATTTTGAACCCTCCACTGACCTTAAAAAAGATATCTTGGGTCGATAATTTGATATGGAGGTATTTTTCAAGAATAGCAGCAATCAGGACTACCTGTTTTTGGTCAAGCCCCGAGACCACGCGTTGGGGTATTCCCAGCTTAGATTCAATAGTTAATGCTTGCAATTCGAGTAATAAGGGTCGAGTTCCTTCTATAACGCTGACAAGCACTGATCCTGGGCAATAGGAAATCTCGCTTAAGAGTTGTTCATTGATATTGGGGACTTCTTCAAGGCCATTGGCTTGCATTTCAAAGAACCCTAATTCATTAATAGTGCCAAATCGATTTTTGACCGATCGGAGTACTCGTGTCTGCCAGCGGTCTTCTCCCTGGAGATAAAAAACGGCGTCAACCATATGTTCTAAGGTTTTTGGTCCTGCAATCGTGCCTTCTTTGGTGATATGGCCACTAATAATAATGGTAATGTCATGCTCTTTTGCCAAACGCATGAGGTGGAATGCTGCCTCACGAAGTTGACCAATAGATCCTGGGCCGGCCTGCGTTTGGGCCATGTAGCAATTTTGGATTGAATCAATAATGAGTAGGTCGGGTTTTGCTTGCTGCGTTGTATTAATGATGCTTTCTAAATCAGCTTGATCGGAGAACAATAAGTTACTATTAATACAGCCAAGACGATCTGCTCGTTGCTTTACTTGTTGTAATGACTCTTCAGTAGAAAAATAAAATACGGTATAGTTTTCGGCTAACGCATTTGATATCTGGAGCAGAAGCGTTGATTTGCCGATGCCTGGGTCGCCAGTGAGAATAAGCAGGGAGCTTGGCATAATGCCGCCACCCATAACGCGGTCCCATTCTTTAATGCCCGAAAGCATGCGATCTTTTGGCTTGCTGTCAACGGTGCTGAGTTGAATCATGTTAATGGCAGGGGCAGAACCAGCCATGGCACCTTTTGTTGCACCAAGGGTTGGGCCGCCGGTTGTTACTTCAGTAAAGCTATCCCATTCTTTACATTCTGGGCAGCAGCCAAGCCACCTGACTGTTGTGTAGGTGCATTGGTTACACTTAAATGAAGTTTTTTGTTTTGCCATGATATTAACTTAGTAAAGTTTTGGTCGTTTATCGATACTGAAGCAGTTGCGGCACCGTGCTTGGTACGCTTCTTGAGCGCCTATTAAAATAATAGGGTCATCGTACTTTGCGCAATCGCCGTTGACTAGTCGTTGGGTGCAATGAGCATCCTTGCCACAAATGCAACAGATCGCATTGAGTTTGGTGATCGTATCAGCAATTGCCAGGAGCGTTGGGACACTGCCAAAGGGTACGCCACGAAAATCAAGGTCGAGACCAGCGATAATAACCCGTTTGCCTTCATCGATTAAGGTACAAATTATAGAGATGACGTCGGTCGGGAAGAATTGTACTTCATCGATACCAATAACATCGATGTTCTCTTGGTGAACGATGGTTAGTATTGAGGTCACATCATCAAGGGCTTGGGCAAAGAGTTTGTTGCCATCGTGAGAAACGACATATTCGATAGAGTGACGGTTATCGATGCTTGGCTTAAAGGTCATGACTCGTTGTTTTGCTATTTTTGCACGGCGTAGTCGGCGCATCAATTCTTCTGACTTTCCAGAAAACATTGGTCCGCAAATTACTTCAAGATGGCCTTTTTCGTGGGTGTAGGGGGTATGGTTGAGCATCGGTTCCTTTCAAGGTTGTTTTTCTACTAGCATAGAGATATGGCAAATTTTTTCAAAGAATGCTGTAATGAAAAAGGTTGTCAATAAAGCAAAAAATTGCCACTATGATAGAGAAAAACATCCTATTATTTCTAAATTAAAGATACGCATATGAAAAAGAATAATTCTACCAATTTTCCCAAGCCCAAAAAAACTCACAAAAAAAGTAAATTTCCTGTAGTTACTAAGTTTCCTAAAACAAGTAGCTTCCCTAAAGATAGTAAGTTCCCTAAAGAAACTGATTATTCTAAAACTACTAAGTTTCCAAAAGTAGTGAGACACCCTAAGCATCCTTATATTTCTGAAGATGAACAGGGCTTTAAAAAAGATATATATTCTAACAAACCTCAATCGTCCAAATTTAATAAACCGTCTAAGTTTACTAAACCTCGTGGGACGACCAAGCCTGTCAAGGCTACTAATCCTACCAAGCCGACAAAGACTCCTGTAGCATCTGAAGCAATGTCATTGAGTAAATATCTTGCTTTAGGTGGTGTTGGTTCCCGTAGAAAAGTGACTGAACTTATTAAAGAAGGTTTTGTTACGGTAAATAATAAATCGGTAACAGAGCCAGGCTACAAGCTTTTAGACAAGGATATTGTTAGAGCTAAGGGTGAGTTAGTCAAACAAGAAGAAAAAGCTTATATCTTACTCAATAAGCCTAAAGATTATATTACCACTGTTTCGGATGAAAAAGGTCGCAGAACGGTTATGGACCTTATTCGATTGACCAAAGATGTGCGCGTATACCCTATTGGAAGACTTGATCGAGCAACAACAGGTCTCTTGCTTTTAACCAATGATGGCGAATTGGCGTTAAAGCTAGCGCATCCTCGTTACAAAATTAGCAAGGTCTATTTGGTTGAGTTGGACAAACTATTGACCAGTTCAAACATGAGAAAGCTGGTTGAAGAGGGCGTTGAACTTGAGGACGGCAAGGTGGTTGTTGACGAAATAGTATTTCAACCGGGTGATAAAAAAACAGTTACCGTTGAAATTCATAGCGGTAAATATAGAGTTGTCCGTCGTATTTTTGAAGCTATTGGTTATGAAGTGCGCAAGCTTGACCGTATATCCTATGCTGGCTTGACCAAGCAAGGACTCCGCGTTGGCCAATGTCGATTTTTAGAACCGCAAGAAGTTGCGATGTTGAAGAAAATGGGCGGCATTAAAGAGTAGCGCTTATTCATATTTTTGCTAAAGTAACGCTTAATAATAAGAAAAAAATACTATCACATACTATTTAGGTTATTCAGATGTCAAACGCACATATCATTGTTGAGCAATCATTAGGATTACAAGGTCAAGCGGATTTAGTTGGCGCAAAAAATGCGGTACTCGTTATTATTGCTTCGTTAATTTTAACGCGTGGCAAATCTACGTTGACTAATGTTCCCTCGTCTGATGATGTGTTGCATATGATTGCGTTATTGCAAGATTTAGGCGCCGAAGTTGAATTTATACCTCAGTCCCATGTTTTGCACGTTGATACGACAGGTATTCATAAGTACAAAGTCAAATATGACATCATGAAAAAAATGCGGGCTTCCATTTTAGTAATGGGCCCACTATTAGCACGATTTGGCAAGGCAGATGTTGCTTTGCCGGGTGGCTGCGTGTTGGGTGCTCGTCCGATAGATTATCATCTGAAAAATTTTACTAAAATGGGCGTTACTATTGATATGCAAGAACACGCAATTTCTGCGTATGCAGCTAAAATAGTGCCTACCAAATTAGTGCTTGATTATCCGAGTGTGGGCGCAACTGAAAATTTGATGATGGCAGCTACACTAACCGACGGAGTAACGCGTATCGTTAATGCGGCGCTCGAACCGGAAGTGTTAGATTTAGTTGATGTTCTCCGCAAGATGGGTGCTCATATTAATATTTTGCCGCCTGCTACCATTGAAATTATTGGCGTGACGAGTCTGCATGCGGTTGAGCACGCTATCATTCACGATCGATTGGAAGCGGGCACCTTGTTGCTTGCGACCGCTATAACGGGCGGTGAAATTTATTTACCCCAAGCTTCAGAAGCCACGTTAGAAATGGTGTTGATGAAGCTGCAAGAGATGGGGCATAGCATCACGGTTGGAGAGCAAGGCAAGGGCGTTCGTCTGAAGTCTTGTGCTTCTCCACGCGCTGTGTCATTCAAAACAGCTCCCTATCCTGGATTTCCTACCGACTTGCAAGCCCCTATGATGGCGTTACAATGTTTGGCTGACGGGACCAGTATTATTGAAGAGACTGTGTTTGAAAATAGATTGCTTCACGTGCGTGAATTATCCAAAATGGGTGCTCAAATCAAGGTTGAGCATAATACCGCAATAGTCACGGGCATCGAAGCCTTGTATGGCACCAATGTCATTGCTACCGATATTCGTGCATCGTGCTCTTTGGTGATGGCGGGAATGGTTGCTCAAGGAGTAACGGTTATGACCGGCATTCATCATTGGCAACGAGGCTATGAAGCATTGGAAAAGAAATTGCAGGCATTAGGAGCAAACATCAGACTTAATGGCGCGGATGATGCTATTGTGCCCGATGCGCACGAAATGAGTCGCTTGAAAAAAGCTGGCATCTCTTCTCAATTTTTACGTTAAAAACTTCACATTAATTCAGCGAGCTCTTTAGTCACTTTTGCTTGACGGAGCTTGTTGTAATCTAGTTTTGTTTGATCAAGCAGATTCTGTGCATTGCGCGTTGAGCTATCCATCGACAGAAAGCGCGCGGCATGTTCTGCTATGAGCGATTGAAAAAGGAGATGTTGCAGATTTGCATTCATGCACTGGTGTGCCAGAATTTCTAAGATTTCGTCGGCAGGTTGTTCCCAAATATATTCTTCTAGGCTGTTTTCTTGCGCTTCGGGCAGGGAAGATGATTCTTGTGAAAAGGGAAGAAGCGTATACACTTGCGGCTTTTGGTTAAAAAAGCTTTTGAGCACGTTGCTTACGACAATCACCGAAGAAAAAGGTTTTTCAGCATCGTTTATGACTTGAGTGATTGTTTGTGCAATGGGAACAAGGGTTGTAGCCGTGAGTTTGTTGGGTGATGCGAGCACAGTGCCAAGGCGGTGTTCGTTTGCATAGGTCAGTGCGCGTTTTCCAATGGTGATGACGCTGGTCTTGGCAAGAGGATGTTCGTTCATATAATTTTCAAAAAAATTGAAAAGAGATGTATTAAAGTTTCCACATAACCCTTTTGATGAGCCAATTAAGATAATAAGCGTATTGGTTTCGTATGGTAACGTGCTGTGCGCATTGTAGGGGGTTGGAGAGGCACTTTGTATTTTGGTAAATAATTGATGAATATTTTGGCGATAATGCCGCAATGGCGCTTCTTTATTTTTTAAATGGGCATGCGTTGATATAGAGATGAGACGCATGGCGTGGGTAATTTTTTTTATTGTTTCAATTGCCTTGATGCGTTGACGTAATTGAACAAGTTGAACCATAAGGGCGCTCCGCAAAAAATGTTATTATGATTTTCAAATATATAGGTATTTTGTATGCCTGTATACTATACTACAATCAATGTATAAAAAAATTGGTTGTAGCTAGGTGGCGTATGATTATTGTTATAGATGCATATAACGTTTTAAAGCAAGCTTTGAGTGTTAATCATATTGCTGATGCAAGTAGGCAGCAATTTATTAATCAGCTGAGTCGCTACGGCAAGCTCAAGGGGCATTCGTTGATATGTGTTTTTGATGGTGGGCCTTATGAAAATGCACACAAAGAGCGCATCAATAGCGTGTATGTTGTCTATTCGGGGATGCATGAAAGCGCCGATGAGTGGATAAAGCAGTATATGGAGCGCTACAAGGCTCAAGATCTTTTATTGATTTCGACCGATCGCGAACTGAATCGTTATGTTAAAGCTCATGGTATTGAATCGCTTGATGCCGTCCATTTTTATGCCATCTTGCAGGCGACATTGCAATCATCGGGCACCGGGAAAAAGACAAGTGAGCAAAAACTAGTTAAGCTTGGAGATCAAGGAGAAAATGGGCTTGATGAGTTGATGGAGGAAGCCAGTAGAATAGTGGTCACCAAAACAGAAGATATGGCTGGAGTGGCCGCTACGCGTAAAAGTCAGGCGCATACAATGTCAAAAAAAGAACGAAAACTGTTGCAACAATTTAAGAAGTTATAAGTATGGAAAAGATAATTTACGGCCTCGAGCAGATTGATGATATTGTCGATATGCTTTATAAAAAAATGAATGATTATACGGTTTTTACGTTTTCCGGCACCTTGGGAGCTGGCAAGACCACTCTTGTTCGCGCCCTCTTGAGAAGGTGCGGTATTCAGGGTGTCATCACAAGTCCAACGTTTACCTATGTTAATCTCTATGAAAATGCTCAAGGTCAAACGTTTTATCATTTTGACGCCTATCGTCTTAAAAACATTGAAGATTTTAGGGCGGCCGGTTTTGATGAGTATTTATACAAGCCTCAAAGTTGGGTGTTTATTGAGTGGCCCGAAGCCGTTAAGCCCTTGTTGACCCACGCGGTGTGTTATATTGCCCTTGATTATAGTGACGATAAAAGAATAATGACCATTGAAACGAAGGCTTAACTTTTAAAATAGTTTCGTATTATTTTAAAAATCGGGGTAAAGTAGAGGGCAAGAGTTGTTAAAGATATGCCATTCTATTCTAACGCGAGCGTTGCATGAGTGATTTTAAGAGCCCTTTGGGCCAACGTCCTGATTATTTGGTTTGCACTTGTTTTGGTGTAATGTATTCGGAAATTTGTTTAGCTATTAAAAAAGGCTGCAAGGATTTTGAAAGTTTGCAAGATTCTTTAATGGTCGGAACCGGCTGCAGCAGCTGTGTTAACGAAGTAAAAGATATCTTAAAAGAGAGTCTTGCAGAGTAGTCTTAGCGCTTTGTTGATGATAACTTGATGTGCCTTGTAACCTTTTTTTGAAAAATTTAAGTTGAAATCAAGTTCGAAAAGCACTAATATATTCTACATTGCTGGGAGAGCAGAAAAAATTTTGACATCATGGCGAGATTCCCGAGCGGTCAAAGGGGACGGACTGTAAATCCGTTGGCTTATGCCTTCGAAGGTTCAAATCCTTCTCTCGCCACCAATCGTTTTTGAGTGAGCGTGGGAATAGCTCAATTGGTAGAGCGACAGCCTTCCAAGCTGTAGGTTGCGGGTTCGAGCCCCGTTTCCCACTCCTTGTAAAGCGTGAGAATGATGGGTATAGAAAAATAGAGTGCTGGCGTAGCTCAGTTGGTAGAGCAGCTGATTTGTAATCAGCAGGTCGTTGGTTCAAGTCCAATCGCCAGCTCCATTTTTTTAAAAATATTTTTTTGTTCTATTAGTTTCTGGAGTTGTCGTGTACAAATTTAAAAAAACACTCTCCTATGCTCTTTGCCTGTTTATTGCCCCATTCAGTACCTTTTTGTTATCAGAGT